>NZ_JBELQE010000135.1:0-19911 GCF_040270385.1 Methylorubrum podarium
TCGCGATTCTGTCGCTCGATCGGACGCGGCCACGATGCCGGGACGAGGGTGACGCCGGATGTACGCGCACCGTTGTTCCGGCTCCCGTGGCCGTTCTCTTTTCGACGCCGGCCGCCGTGCTCGCCCCGCTCGCGCGCGGCCGGCTCGTCGCCGCTTCGCGATCAGCCATCGAGGCGGCAGGAGAGGGGCGTCTCGACCGGGCAGGAGGCGGGCGGCTCCCGGTAGATCCGGACGCCGGGCGGCGGCTCGCCGTTCTCCAGCGCCGTGCGGCGCTCTTCCTCCGCGTAGTCCCAACTCCACTCGTCGGAATGCTCCCCGTCGAGGACGACGCCGGCCCGGCACCCCCAGCCATGCTTGCGCGCGATCTGCGCCTGCTCGTAGGTGACGGTGAAGTAGCCGAACTCGTGCAACTCCATGTCCCGGCACAGGATCTTGCCGTCGGGCGTCACGATATCGCCTGGCTGTGCGCCTTCCGGCAGCATCGATGTCATAGTTGGCTCCCGCGGGTCTCGATCCCGCACGATCATACCGATCCATAGGACGCGCGAAACGGCGCGCGGCGAACATTCTTGCACAATAGCGCCGAGCCGCGCCCGTTCCGAGCCCCTGTCCGATCCGTTGCGTTCGTGCGCGCCGTCGGCGGCCTCGGCGCGGGGCAGCCGGCCCAGGGCGCGCACCGCGCTGGCCGGACGGGCCGGGTAGCCGCGGCCTCAGCTTGGCCGTATACTTGCCGGGTGCGGACCGGTGTGTTTCCCCACCGGGCGGCAGGATTGGGGACGTCCGGGATCATGACGATGGGCTGGGGGCAGGAGAACCGTGAGGCCGATGCCGGCGGGTCGGCACGGCTTGGGCATCGGGCGCAGCGTCTCAGCCGCCGGTCGTTTCTGGCCGGGTCGGCCGCCGGCCTCGGCGCGCTCGGGCTCGGCGGTTGCGTCACCTCCGACGGCACGATGCTGGCCGAGGCGGCGAAGGTCTACGGGCCGATGCCGGCCGAGAAGTTTCCGATCCCGGCGGTCGACATCAGCAAGGTCGACCCGAAGTACTACCGCCGGACGGTGCGTTACGAGACCAAGGAAGCGCCCGGAACGATCATCGTCGATCCGCGCAACTACTATGTCTACCGCGTCGAGGGCGATGGCTCCGCCACCCGCTACGGCGCCAATGTCGGGCGCGACGGGTTCCTGTGGAGCGGCGACGCGTATGTCGGCCGCAAGTCCGAATGGGCGACCTGGACGCCGCCCAAGGAGATGATCCGGCGGCAGCCCGAGGCGGCCAAATACGCCCGCGGCATGCCGGGCGGCCTCGACAACCCGCTCGGCGCCCGCACCCTTCATCTCTACCAGAACGGCGCCTACACGCTGTACACGATCTACGCCAGCAGCGATCCCGAATCGATCGGCAGCGGCATCACGAGCGGCTGTGTCGGCCTGCTCAGCCAGGACATGATCCACCTCTACGCGCAGACCCCGGTGAAGACGAAGGTGGTGGTCCTGCCGGCCTAGGCGAAGGCTTCGGCCCGAAGGCCTCGGCCGGACGACTCAGCCGGGGTCCCGGCCGGATGCGGTCCGGAACCGGGGCGCGCGGTCGGGCGCAGCATGGGCACCGGATTCTATCGGCCACTTCTCGCGGGTGCCGCCTCGTCCCATTCGTGATCGCGCTCCCGCAGCCGTTCGGCGTGCTCCTGCCGCGCTCTCGCATCCTGGGCGGCGTCGTCCTGCGAGGCCGAGGCCGGTCGGAGGTGCGGCCGGTCCGGCGTCAGGGCGTGTGCGAGGGCGGAGACGATCTCGTCGAGATCCGCGGCCGGGAGCCCGAGCGCGCGCCCGGCCTCCGCCCGCTGCATCAGGGCGAGATCGGCCCAGGTCGGCCCGGCTGAGCCGAGCCGCTCGACGGCGCTGCCGAGGGGAAGCCATTCCGCCGGCATGGTGCGAAGCCGATCGAGGCGACGTCGGTCCGTCGTCGCCTGATCGTGCCTTTCCCGCGCGCCTGGAACGAGCCGGGCGAGTTCACCGAGCAGGTGGGTCCGGATCGCCCGGATCCGCACCGGGCCGATCTTGCGCACGGCCGTGAGGTCGGTGGGCGTCGCCCGTGCGAGCGCGGCCATGTCCGCGAGGCCGGCCTTGCGGAGCCGGGCCCGAAGCGCCGCCGTCAGCAATCCCCGCCCGAAGCCCGCGGCCGCGAGGCGATCGATCGCCGCATCGGGCAGGTCATCGAAGAGCGGCAGGCGCTCGGAGGCCTCGCCGAAAAGCGTCCTGGGAAGCGGCATCATGCCTCACGCAGCAGCTCCTGGACGCGTGCCGGCGATCGGCGAGGCCACGGCCAGCACCCGAACGTCGACATCCCCGAAACCCTGGCGAAGCGCGGGGCGGGGCAGCGCCGATCACGTGCGCAATAGGGGCAGACGGGGTGAATGGCCAGCATTCCGATACGGCGGGAGGCTCCTGCGGATCCGCGCGGCCGAGCGGACCACGCCCGAGGCCGGCGCCTTCGGACAGGGCCGATACGAACCAAACCGCGCGTCTCCGCCCGCGGCCGACGGCACGCGGTCGGCACCGTATTCCAAAGAGTAAAAATCAACCGATTTGATTGTCACAAATGCTGTGGGCCGGATTTACGACACTTTAAGCCCAGTAGCTCATTTTGCGACGGAAAGGTTCGGCTGTGGTCAGAGTTGAAGAAATAGCCAATTCGAGTCTGGCATTGAATATTTTCTCCATGAGGCGTCCGTGTCACGTGAGATGCTCATCTCGTTCCTGATCGACACCGGTCGCGAAAAGAAGGCTCTCGACGCCAATTTGCAGGCGCGTGTGCGGGTGGAGCAGCTCGACGTTGCTCTCCGTCTCGTTCCCTTCACTGTGCTCGTCAGCCTCAGCGTCGTGCAGGTGATCGTCTACCTGTTCTGGAACCCCGCCAACCGCGCCTACCTGGCCGGGCTGGAGGCGGCGATCCTGCCGCTGACGGTCGCCGTCCTCCAGCAATGCTGGCTCTGGCGTTCGCGCCCGAAGCCCCGCGAAGTGCCCGTCTCCTTCGTCCGCAGCACCGTCCTGCTCGCGCATGTCTACGGCTGCCTGCTCGCCTCGATCCCGATCATGCTGTTCGCGGGAGCCGATTCGGACGGGCGCCTGCTCATCGCCTCCAGCTGCGCGGGCCTCATCGCGACGGGCATGAGCGCCGCCGTGCTGCCGCGTGTCGCCATCGGCTTCTCCGGCCTCATCATCGCCGGATCCTTCGTCGGATTGGCGGCGACCGGCGAGCGCTTCTACACCTACGTCGCCATCCTTCTCGCGTTCTACGCGGTCTTCATCTGCTTCACGATCCTGCATCTCAGCCGCCTCCTGAAGATGCGCGTCGTCGCGCAGGTCGACTTGGAGCGTCAGCAGGAATTCACCCATCTTCTCCTCAACGACTTCGAGGAGAATGCCAGCGATTGGCTCTGGGAGACCGATGCCGAGCTTCGCCTTCAGCATGTCTCGCCGAGGCTGGTCGAAGTGGCCCGCTCCTCGGAGCGCCAGCTCCTCGGATTGCCTCTGGAACAGTTGCTGCTGCCCGCCGTCGCCCCGCCCGACGGACATCCGAGCACCGCCCTCTGGAAGTGCGTCGCGGAGCGGCGCGCCTTCCGCAACCTCATCCTCCCGCTCAACATCGCGGGCGAGCAACGCACCTGGGTGCTGAGCGGAAAGCCGACCTTCACCAACGGCACGAGCTTCTCGGGGTATCGCGGCGTCGGGTCCGACGTGACGGAGAAGCGGCGCTCGGAAGAGCGCCTGTCGTATCTCGCGCTGCATGATCCGCTGACCGACCTGCCGAACCGGGTTCAGTTCCAGCAGCTTCTGGAAGTCGAGCACGCGCAGGTCGGAGCGGGCGGACGCTTTGCGGTGCTCGCGCTGGACCTCGACGAGTTCAAGAGCGTGAACGACACGTTCGGGCACGCGGCCGGCGACGGATTGCTGCGGGCGGTCGCGGAACGTCTCCGGCGCTTCGCCTCCTCCGACGTGCATCTCGCCCGGCTCGCAGGCGACGAGTTCGCCGTTCTCGCGAAAGGGTCGGCGGCACGGGATCGCCACGCGGTCGCGCTCCTGGCGAGCGACATCGTCGCGGCGATGGCCTCACCCTTCGCCATCAACGGCATCCGGGTGAGCATCGGCATCAGCATCGGGATCGCCATCGCGCCGCAGGACGGCTGCGTGGAGATCATGCGGCGCGCCGACCTCGCCCTCTACCGGACGAAGGGCGAAGGCCGCAACGGATACCGCTTCTACGAAGCCGAGATGGACGAGCGGATCGAGGCGCGACGTGCGTTGTCGACGGACCTGTGGGGGGCTCTCGATCGCAACGAGTTCCTTCTCCACTTCCAGCCCATCGTGACGAAGGATGCCCGCATCCGGGGCTTCGAAGCGCTCGTGCGCTGGAAGCATCCGAAGCGCGACTTCGTCTCGCCGGCCGAATTCATCCCGCTGGCCGAGGAGACGGGCGTCATCATCCCGTTGGGGGAGTGGATCCTGCGGCAGGCCTGCGCCACCGCCGCGGGCTGGCCCAGCGACGTCAGCGTCGCCGTCAACCTGTCGCCGATCCAGTTCCGCCACTCGGACCTGCCGCTGCTGGTCCGCTCCGCGCTGGAGGAGAGCGGGTTAGCCCCCTCGCGCCTCGAACTGGAGATCACCGAGTCGGTGTTTCTCGAGGCAACCCCCGCCATCAAGGCCGCGCTCGCCAAGCTGCGCGAACTGGGCGTGCGATTGTCCCTCGACGATTTCGGAACCGGCTATTCCAGCCTGAGCTACCTTCGCCGTCTCGCCTTCGACAAGATCAAGATCGACCAGAGCTTCGTGCGAGACCTTCCGCACGAGCAGGGCAGCGCGGCCATCGTCCGCGCGATCATCGACCTCGCGACGAGTCTCAACATGACGGTGGTCGCCGAAGGCGTCGAGACCGAGGCGCAGCGCCGATGCCTGCTGAGCCTCGGCTGCCACGAGCTTCAGGGCTACCTCTTCAGCCGGCCCGTACCCGCCGAGGAGGCCGGATCCCTGACGAACAGGCAGGGACTTCGGCGCTGGAAGATCCATGCCGCCTGAGTGACTTTCATGTGGCTTCGGGTTGATTACCTCGGGCCTTGTCCCATCCCGTCATCGCGAGGCGGAGCCGAAGCGATCCAGGGCGTGACCTCTCCGGAAAGGTCGCGCCCTGGATTGCTTTCGCTGAGCCTCGCAATGACGGAGAAGAAACCGAAGTGATCAAACAGATGACGTATCACAGAACGCTCGCTGCACCGTTGCGGCCAAAGTGGGAACGGTCGGTGATCGGGCGTTGTGTGGGGCGCGCTAAGCGCTGAGGCTCGTACCTCCCAGAGGACTCGGCGCGGATGACGCCGCGTGGGGCGAGGTCTTGGGCCAATAGGGAAGAAAGCCCTCGATGATGGATCGCGGGATGTCCAGGGGACGATACTGGACCGTGTCGACGAACATCAGCGACTGTTCGCCTCGACCGAGCAGGCCGTTGATCTCGCTATGGATCTCGTGCGCCAGCGTCACGAATTTCCGATTGTGGCTGGCGATGCGGACGCGAATCGACACGGGCTCGAACTCGACGGCCTCGCGCCGGAAATCGTGCTGGAACGTTTTCGTCAGCACGTAGAAATCGGTCGACTTCAAGTCGAAGTTCGGCATGCAGGTGTTGAAGAACAGTTCTCGCGCCTTGCCGACCCAGCGGACGTAATTCGCGAAATAGACGTTTCCGACCGAGTTGGTGTCGTCGTAGGTCGGGATCAGGTTCAGGACGAACCACTGCCCGTCGAAGCCGTGCGAGGCGATCGCCTCGTCGCGGCTCACGGTGATCACCACCGTCTTCGCGGCGGGCGCGTCCGTCGGCAGAGGCACGGGTGGTGCCGGCGCACCCCCCCATCCGAGCAGCTCCGCCACCATCGGCAGCGCGCCGACGAGCCCGATCAGCGGCGCGATGGCCAGGTAGGCCCAGTTCGGCTGGATGTAGCCGGTCAGGAAGACGAGGCAGGCCGCCAGTCCGATCATGTAGCTGAGGACGGGGTCGTAGCGCCGGGACGCGCCGAGCGTCTCGCAGACCAGGCAGGCCGCCCCTCCGACGAGGATCGTCGCGAAGGGCACCATCAGGTACATCAGCGAGAGATTGAGCTGGTTCGCGACGACCGCGGCCGTGAAGGCCGCGAGCAGGATCCAGATCGGAGACGACACCAGAGAGGGCGGCACGAAGGCGAGGAGCGGCGAGTTGCTGCGCGTCGTGATCGCGGTCATGAGCCAGCGCGTCGCGCCGTAGAAGCTGTCGATCGTGGTCGCGGCCGCCACGACGGTCCAGATCAGGAAGGCGATCGTCACGCCCGCGAGGTGGCTGCGCGCCGTCGCCTGCGCCACGGCGGCGTACGCCCCGGGCAAGCCGTCGAACGAGACGACCGGCTCACCGAGGCCCGAAGCGGAAGCGAGCAGGGCGTTGATCGTCAGCAGGCCGAGAAAGAGGATCGCACCGGCCGCATAGGCCATCCGGACGGACGTGCCCTCGCGCCGGATCTCGACCGCGCGCTGCCACTGCTGCACGTCCATCCACGGACCGAGCAGAAAGCCGACCAGCGAGGGAAGCGCGAGGCCGTAGAAGCGCTCGTCGAAGGACGACAGCGGAACCCCGGACCCACGGGATCCGCTCTCCAGTCCGGCGAGCACCACGAAGCCGGCGCACACCGCCAGGATCAGGGCGACGCCATGCACGATCTTGATGCGGCGAAGGGGGACCGCGTGTCCGATCGAGCAGGCCACGAGGACGAGCATGACCAGGCCGAGGACGGTGTCCCGCCCGAACAAGGGGGTCCACGCATAGGCGGCAAAGCCGAAGAGCGTGATTGCAACCGCGAGGAACTGACAAGCGAGGAACAGGAGGGCGTAAGGTCCCTGGATCGTCGCCGCGATGGTGTCGGCGCTCCGCCCCGGTGCGCCGAGGACCCAACCAAAGAGGCCGAGGCCAACCGCGTTCGGCAAAGCAAAGGCAAGAAATCCAAGCCATCCATATGTCAGGGTGACGTGGATCGCATAGAAAAAGCCGAGACCCCAGAACCAAGACAAGGCGATCGTTGGCGCCCAAGTCGCTGAGCGAAGGAACTGAGACAGCATTTTGTTTGACGCGTCCGTGATTCGTTCCCGAACCTAGCGAACTGAAACCGCTGCGGGAATATGAAAATGTCGGAACATGCCCCGATGGGAGCCGAACCCTGGTGCGGCGCTCGGCCGACCCACCCCAGCACCTTCTGGCTGTAACGCCTCTTTCGGCCTCAGGTAAGTCCGATGAGGCTCATGCGCTGTCCGAGCGGGCTGAGACGGCTGCAGGATCGGTTGAGGGGGCGGCCCTCGGTCGGCGGTGCCTTCGGTCGCGGACGCCGTCTGGACCATGGAGGCGCTGTCGGCGGCGGAGCGTTGAGAAGGCCGACGCCTCAGCGGTCGAGTTGGAGCGGGCGATCGGGATCGAACCGACGACATTCAGCTTGGGAAGCGCTCGTAACTTCTTGATTTTGCTTACCCATATTCCTCACCGCACAACCTCGAAAGGAACAGGTTGTGCGTACCGAAGAAACAAACGCCGCTGCGGGGGTCGGAGCCCGCAACGGCGCTGAATCAACGGCTCGGCAAAGAATCGGAACCCAAAATAGGGCCAGCGCCAGCGCGGCGCAATCGTCCGACCGCTACGTCAAAACCAAGGATGCGCAGCAGGCCGTCCAGAATCGCGAGGCCGAGATCGTCCAAGCTCTGGGCATCCCGTGGCGGGAGGGCCAGCGCAACCATATCCGCTGCCCATATCCGGACCATGGTGGGGCCGACGATTGGAGGCTGACCTCTAAGGGGCGGGCGATCTGCACCTGCACCGGCGGCAAAACCGACAGCGTTCTCGACATCGCGTGCAAGGTCGAGGGGCTGAACTTCGAGGCTGCCAAAATTCGGTGCGTCGAGATCGTCGGCCGGACGGACCTGATCCGCACCAAGACCGAGGGCGGCTGCAACTACCAGACGACCGACGCCCGCAGCCTCCTCAACGCGCCCGCCGATCGACGCGACGACGCCTTGCCCCGGGCCTACCTCGCGCATCGCCTGGGGATCGAGCCCGGCGCGGTCATCATGCCGAGCACGCCCGTCGTCGGCCTCAAGGAACTGGCCTACTTCGATCCGCCGAAGACGCCCAAGGGCAAGCCGGCGAAGGTCGGAGAATGGCCCTGCGCCGTGTTCGGCCAGATCGACGCGCAGGGTCGGCAGCACGCCCACCGCATCTACGTCGAGCAGCACGGGGCCGGAAAGGCCCGCCTCGGTATCGGCCCGAAGGGCGGCCCACGCGACCCGAAGAAGTCCGCCAAGGTCGTTGAGGGCGACACCACCACCGCCGGGCGCGTCGTGGTGTGGGGCAATCCCAAGGTCGCCCCCTGGGCTATTTCTGCGGAAGGCATCGAGACCGCCGCCGCCGTGGCGAACGCCTTCCGCGCCGAGATCGAGGCTGAAACCGCTTACGTCGTCGCCGGCATCAATGCGGGCGGCGTCGAGGCGTTCACGCCGTGGCCCAATACGAAGCGCGTCACGGTCGCGGCTGACCGGGACGAGGCAGCCAAGATCAACCCGAGCCCGACCCGCAGGGGCGAGCGGGCGGCCCGCGCGTTCAGCATCCGCAATCACGAGCACGTTGCTGTCAGCTACGCGCTGGCCGGCGAGCCCGGCACCGACACCGACTGGCTCAACGTGCATGAGACCGGCGGCCCCGAGGCGGTGCGCGCCGGCATCCTCGGCGCCGTCGCCTACCGGCCGAGCGAGGAGGAGGTCGCCGCCGAGCGCGAGCGGATCGATGGGACGGCCGAGCTACAGCGGATCGAGCGGGACTATCCCTTGCCGCCCATGGAGAGCGTCACGCTCGCGTACCAGCGCACGAAGTCGGGCAAGGTGTGGGTGCATCAGGCCGTAAAGGTCGGCGAGGCCGTCGAGATGGTGCCCGTTGCTTCCGCATTCGGCGTCGCGGCGCGGCTGCGGATGGCCGACGAGGGCGACGCCTACGCCCTCCGTCTCGTCGTGCAGGACATGAACGGCCGGTGCCGGCAGATCGACGTTGACCGGGCCGCCTTCGCCCGCCAAGGCGCCGCCGACACGCGGGCGATGCTGTTCGGAGCGGGCCTGCGCACCGAGAACGACGGCGAGCACATCGCCGTGAAGTGCGTGAAGGCCGCCGACCCGGCCCGTGAGATCATTGTCGT
Organism: Methylorubrum podarium; assembly: GCF_040270385.1. Lineage (NCBI taxonomy): Bacteria > Pseudomonadati > Pseudomonadota > Alphaproteobacteria > Hyphomicrobiales > Methylobacteriaceae > Methylorubrum > Methylorubrum podarium. The sequence goes on from NZ_JBELQE010000135.1 coordinate 9,233, forward strand.
TCGGCGCCCCGGCTGGCACAACTCAGATAGCGGCGCCCCGTTCTTCGTCTGCCCATCGGGACAGATTTTTGGTGCCGAGGGCGGCGACAGGCCCGAACTGTCGGTCAACACCAAGATCAGTCCGACCGTGGCGAGCGGCGGAACGATGGAGGGGTGGCGGCAGGCTGTGACGGCAGCCTGTACGGCGCCGCACTGCGAGCACTGGACGCTCGGCACCATCGCCGGCTTTGCCGCCCCCGTGCTGTCCCTCTGCGGGCTCGACTCCTGCGGCATCAACCTGTCCGGCATGACATCGGGCGGCAAGACGACGGCCCAGCGGCTCGCCGTGTCGGCATGGTCTCGCGCCGCCCTGGATCAGCGCGAGAGCCTGTTGCAGAGCGCCCGCGCCACGGCGAACGGCATCGAGTTGATGGCAGCCCGATCCAATGGGACCGTGCTGGCGCTCGATGAACTTGGCCACGTTCACGGCAAGGAACTCGGCCGGATCATCTACAGCCTCGCCAGCGGCGTCGGTAAGACCCGCATGAGCGCGGAGGCGCAACTGCGGACCTCGCACACATGGTCCGTCTTCGTCCTGTTCTCGGCCGAGAAGTCGCTGGAGGAGAAGGTGCGCGGCGACGGCGGCGAGTGGGCCGGCGGTATGGCCGTCCGCATCCCCGACGTGGACATTTCCGGCATCAACCGCGCGGTGGATCAACGCGTCCTCGACCAGATCGGCGCCATCGATCGCAACTTCGGGCACGCCGGCCCCGCCTTCGTTGAGGCCCTGATCGGCGCCGGTCTGCACCTGAAGGCGAGCGACATCAGGCAAAGCGTCGTGCAGGCGGCCCAGGCCATCGCTGGGGCCGGAGCCGACGGCAAGCACGTCCGCGCCGCCATGCCCTTCGCGATCTTGAACACCGCCGGCCGGCTCGCCCAGCGGCTCGGCGTGCTGCCTGAGGCAGTGGACGTAGGGCGGGCGGTGCGGTGGGCCTGGGAGCGGTTCACCAAGTCAACGGATGCCGTCGCGCTGGACCCCGAGCAGCAGGCAACCACGAACCTCCGGGCATGGATTGCGGAGCGCTGGGGTTCGAGCATTCACCCGACGATGCCGGACGACGGGACGAGACCGCCGAACCGGGATGCCCTGGGCTGGTACGACGAAACCGCCGTGTACCTGCCCGCGCAACGGATCGTAGAGGCCGCAGGCGGCGCGCTGAAGGAAATCGAGATCGGCCGAGCCCTCGACGCGCAGGGCTTCATCGCCAAGACCAAGGACGCGGACTGCTATTTCGTCAGCTTCGTCCCGAAAATCGGGAAGATCAAAGCCTACGCCCTGTCTCGGTCGGCGTTCGGCCGCACGACCCGGGATGAGCCCTCGTTCGCCGTCCACTCAGGGGGGCGAGCATGAGCGCGCAGCACCCCCTCCTAGACGGTCTGTGCGACGGCCTCACGGCCAGCGACACCCCGACAGTTCCCGGATTTCCCGAAAACGGGAACGCCTCCGGGAACACTCAAGCAATTGGAGATAAACGAATTTCCCGGATTTCCCGGATTTCCCGGATTTCCCGGATTTCCCGGATTTCCCGGATTTCCCGGATTTCCCGGAACCCCGAAATCAGTTCTCAGAATTTTAGCCGCGAGATCTCCCCGGCGCGTGTGCGGGCGGGCGCGGGCGCGCGCGCGCGAGGGGACTATTCAGAGGAGCGGGAAATCCGGGAACAGCGGGAAATACCAGCAGGCTCAACGACTTGCATTTCCCGTTCTCTCTCTCTGAAAACGGGAAAACGGGAAATAGAAAGGGGCAATCCGGCTCTTGCGGGCCGATCCCTCCCCGAGCGCCCGACCTTCGATGACCGCGCCGCCTTCCTCGAATACGAGTGCGGCCTATCTCGCGACGAGGCCGAGGCCCAGGCGCGCGCCGAATGCGAGCCGCCCCCCGCCGAACTGGCGCCCGGCCTTGCCCTCCCCCAGGCCGACGGTCTGACCCTCTGGCGCGCCGGCCTCGCCCTTCTCAGCCCGCACCGCGCCCCCTGCCCTGGCTACCGTGGCGACGAGTGGAGCCGGGTCTATGACCGCGCCCGCGCCTTCCTCGACACCTACGGCGCGCAGGCCGAGGCGCTGGGCTGGACGGCGCCCCGCTTGTTCGGAGTGCATCCTGTCGCCGGCATCGTTCGCGTCGATGCGTGCGGCGCCCTTGTCCTGCCGGCCGGTGGCGATGTCCGCGCTCTGACGGCCACGGAGATCCGGTTCGGCCATCTGACCCACCGGGAGAAGCCCGGCCAGCCCGAGGGCGTGCCACTCTGGGAGTTAGGACAATGAGCGCCGTGCTTGCTGATCGTGACAACCGGGACATTTGTCCCCCGTGTCCCGCCCTCGCCGAGATCCCCGCCGCCGACCGGTTCGGGCCGTGGTCCGACCGCATCGACGCCGCCGAGCGGCTGGCCCGCCTCCGGTCCCTGCGGGCGATCGTCCGTTTCTCCACCGGCCCGCGCGGTGATCGCCTCGCCGGCCTCCTCCACCGTGCCGAGCAGGACGCCGCCGCCCTCGAACCAGCCCTGGCCGCGCTCAACGCCCTCGCTTCCCTCGACCGGCGCAGCGTGCTCGCCAGCTTCGCCGCCCTTCACCGTTCCGTAGCCTAAGGAGATTCGATGCCCCGCTCACAATCGCGCCCGCCCCATCCTGGCCGCACACCGGCCGAGCGCCGAGCCCTCGACGCCATCGGCTGCGGTGACACCCTGCCGGCTATGCACCCGAAGGTGCGCCGAAACCTGCTCGACGCTGGACTGATTGAACAAACCGGCACGACAGCCCGACGGGATGCGCTCGGCTCCTACGAGGTGCCGCAGTACGAGATGCCGATCCCGGTTCACATGCAGTGGTGTTCCGCTGTCGCCGCGTCCGATGAGGAGATGGCCGCGTTCGAGGCCGACACATCCCGATCCCCCGCAGCCTGAGAGAATGCCATGTCGAGCCATGACAGAGAACGCGCCACCGTGCTTCACGCATGGCCTGAGGTCCGTGGTCTGCAAGTCGTCGTGACCGAGAGCAAAGAGCCGCCGAGCACCGTGCGTGTCGGGATCAGAAGCCCGTCCGGGGATTGGGCAGGGGTTGCGGACATTGACTCCGTTGACCCCAGCGCTCGCGCCCGCGCGATCTCTCTGGGCGACACCGTGCGCGAGGCACTGATTATCGCCGCCGCCCTCTGGGCGCTGGAAGAAGGCGCATGACCGTGCCGATGTACAGCACCGACGCCTCCATTGAGGCGACCGCGAAAGCGGTCGATGCCTTGCTCTACGCAATCGAGGCCGCCCCATCCTCTGACGCCGTCACAGCCTACCGGGCCGCCATCACGCGCCACGGGCGGAACCTGATCGACGTCGCCGGGCCTGAAGCCCTTGGGGCCGTGCGCGAGCGTGTCGTCGGCCCTCGTGCCGCTTCACGCCCAGGACCGCAGGGCGACCATCGCCACGGCCTGGGCTTCTCTCCCGCAGGAGCGCTCTGCATGACCCAGCGCGAACTCGAAGCCTACCGTGCCGGTCTCCGTCATGCGGCTGATATGGCGCTCATCTCTGCCTTGACGCTGGAACTGCGCGCAGTTGGGGAGCGCCTGCGCCAGCGGGCCGCGATCGAAGCGTTGCGCGAGCTTGCAGATGGATTGAAGGCCGAAGCTGCCCCGAGTGCCAGAGAAAGCCCCGATGCCGACGCACAGCGCGCCTGATCCTATTGAGGCCGCCACCAAGGCGATCGACGCCCTGCTGTCTGCCATCAACGGCAACCCAGGCGCCGGAGCCGTCGCGGCGTACCGCGCGGCGATCACCCGACACGGCCGCGGTCTGGTCGAAGCCGCCGGCCCCGAAGCGCTCGACACGGTTCGAGATCGCGTTGCGTCTATGGCTCCGCTCGCAGCCGAGGGCCGGCGGGCTACCATCGCCGCCGCTTGGGGCCGAATTATTTGGGCAAATGCACCCCACGCATGACTTCCAAAATCAGAAAGCACTAGAAGCAACAAAAAGCCACGCAAAAACATAGAACGACGATCGAACTATTCGATATTTGCGCAAGACATATGCTCGGCTGCGTGGTTCAATACGGTAGAAGATACCGGTATAGGCCGTGCCCCCTCAGTACCCGAGCCACCTCTACATCCGCGTTGATCGCGACCTGCGAGCCGACCTCGCCCGTGCCGCGAAAGCGACCGGTCTGACAGTGAGCGAGACGGGGCGGAGGGCGCTGCGGATCGGTTTGTCCGGCGAAGCGAGCGGGCGCGACGCGCCGGATAGGGCGAGGACGGATTGAATGGCAGCGGAAACCAAAATCGGCAGCATCGTCTACCGGTGCGAGAAGTTGCCGGCCTCCGAGGGGCTGAAGCTGTACGTCAGGGTTCTCCAACTCTTCGGCCCGGCACCTGGCCTCTTGGCGACCATCAAGAAGGGCGGCGCGACGGACATCTCGCCTCAGAACGCCTTCATGGTGCTGGCGATGATGGAGGGGGCCAATCCCGACCAGATGCACGACTTCGTTGCCGAGATGGTCGGCCTCTGCCGCGTCGGCTCGGATGAGTGCGTGATAGGCGTGAAGCCCGCCGACATGGAGTCCGCGGTCGAGGTGGCGTGGTTCGCGCTGCGGACGCAGTTCTCGGATTTTTTGGCCGTAAGCCTCAAGGCCGAATAGGCGGGCTTGAGGGCGACGACAACAAGGCCAGCCTGACGGGCCGGGAAATCGAGACGATCGCGCCGAACCTTGCTGACCACATGTATCTCTACAGGGTGACGCCAGGATTTGCCGACCCGCCACTCTGTACGGTTCACGAACTAGAGACGGTCTATACCCTGGATCATCTGGCGAACTTCCACGAGATCCTTGATCTGCTCCAAGCCGCCCGAGCCAAGGCGGAGCGCGAGATGAAGCGCCAGCGCGAGACCAGCAATCGGAGAGGGCGGCGCTGATGGTTGTGGAAGAACTCATTGGGAAGTTGGGTCTACGGGCAACCGGCCTCAACGAGGCCCGCAAATTCATCAAGGCTCTGGAGGACTGCAAGAAGGCCGCGAAAGGCGCGGGCGATAGCCTGCGGCACGGCTTTACGGGCAACACCTCTGGGCTCGGTCGCGTCGCGAGGGACTTTGATCGTGCTGCTGCCGCTGCCCGCCGGTTCCGGACAGAGGCGGAGCGGGCAAGCCGCGTGCGACCACCGTCCAGCTTCGGAGGCCGCGGCGGATACGATGGCGGCTCGTACTCGGGGCGCCAATCGTCCCGTAGCGGAGGCGGCGGGTTCCCCCTTGAGGCCGGACTGTCCGGCGCTGGCTTCAACGTCCGCGCTGGCGCTGCCGCAGCGACCGCCTACGGCGCCGGCCGCGTCGTGCAATCTGCGGCCCGCTCTTCCATGGACTTCGAGCGGACCATGATCGAGGTGAAGAAGGCGACGGACGCCGATCCTGCCGGTCGCGCCATGTACGAAAAGGCCATCCTCCGGCTGGCCCGCGACACCGGCAAGAACAAGGAAGACCTCGCCAGAATGCTCTCGGCGGCGGCTTTCGCAGGTCGTCCGAAAGGGGACCTCGTGCGGTTCACGGAGTTCGGCGCCAAGTCGGCTACCGCATGGGGAACGACCCCCGAAGCCACCGGCAAAGCGCTTGCGCAGATCGGCAACATCTACGAGGCCAACCAAGCCGAGATCGAACGCATCGCCGATCAGATCAACACCATGGCGGACGAGTCTGGATCGAGTGAAACCGATCTGATGGAAATTGTCCGCCGGGTGGGCGGGACGTTCAAGACGGCCGGCTTCAAGACCGGCGATCCGCTCGCGCTGGGCGCGACGCTCTTGGAGCGCGGTGTTGAGCCCGAGATCGCGGCTTCTGGCCTGGAGAGCTTCGTCAACTTCCTGAAGCTCGGCGATAAGTATTCTGATGGGGCCGGCGAGGCCATCCAGAAGCTCGGCACGACCTCAAACAAACTGAAAAAGGATTTTGCCAAGGCGCCGCTCGAAACCGCGTTGAAGTTCCTCGACAAAATCAACAGCATCAAAGATCCGTCAAAACGAGCCGAGATCCTGACCGGCGGCTTCGGCAAAGAACGCCAAGACGATGTGGAGCGCATGGCAAGCTCCATCGACAGAATGCGGGTCAATCTCGGCAAGATGGGCGATGAGAAGCTGTATCGCGGCTCCGTGATGCGGCAGTATGCGGAGCAGTTGGAGGAGGACGTATCCAAAATCGACCAAGCGACGCAGCAGATCGACGTTTTGCTGAAGCGCGTCGGCGATCCGATCAAGCAGGGCCTGGGGTACGGGGCCGAGAAAATGAACAAGGCGCTCGACTACTTGGACGATCGCACGGGCAACAAGGCGGCGAAGCCGAGCAACTTCACCGACGACCTTCCCGGTTTGGAGGGTTTGAGCGCCAAGCCGTCTGTCGCAGCCACGGCGAAGGCGATCGGCGCAATCACGGCTGCGTCCTTTGCGGATCGGTTCGGCGCCGCGGCGCCGATGGAGGGGCGTCGGTCCTTCATGCCGCACACCGGGACCGGCATTCCGCGGGCTTACCGAAAGCCCGGCGGCGTCATGAGCCTCGGTTACGGCAATCTGGGAGCCACGGCCGACAATGCGCCAAGCTTCGGGGCCGGCACCTTCGGCATCGGCGGCGGTCAGGGCACCGAGTGGATGAAGCAATCCATGCAGCAAGCCGTCAACAACATTACAAACAACAATCAAGACCAGCGGCAGCAGAGCGTGACGGTCAATCAGACCGTCAATGGCGTGCCGGGCGTGGCCCAGGCAGCGGCGTCGGGGGTGTCGAACGCGCTTTCGGGCATGGGGCCGAGCATCGTGAAGGCCAATCCGACGCCAACAGTCTCAACACCGTAAGGGAAACCGTTCACATGGCAGGCCGGCAGGGCTCATCAACACGTCGAGACCCTCAGGAAGCGCTTGCGGCGCTCACGGAAGCGGAGCGCGCCGACATTAACACCACCGCCGTTGGCATCGTGCGCGGGTACGATCCGAAGACGCAGACCGCCACGGTGCAGCCGAAGCTCTCCATGATGATCGGCGGGGAGAAGGTGCGGGCACCTGAGCTTCAGAGCGTACCGGTGATGCACCCGCGGGCCGGCGGCGTCATCCTGCACAAGCCCCCGAAGAATGGCGACGAGGTGATGGTCCATTTCGCCCAGCGCCCGCTAGACGGTGCGATCGAGGACGACGAGGACATGCGGGGTGAGAACACCACCCGGATGCACCACATCTCCGACGCCGTGGCGGTGCCGGCGGCCCACTCCAAGGGCAAGCAACTCGCGAACTTACCGACAGATCGCATGCACTTCGGCTCGGAGGACGGGAAGTCCGGACTCCAGATCAAGGAAGACGGCTCCTTCGACCTCGTGCGCAACGGCGACAGCCTGTGGAAGGTGGTCGAGGATCTGGCGACCGCCTTTCGCGATCACATGAACGGCATCGCCCCGAACGACAAGAAGGCCGAGGCGCAAGCGATCCTCGACCGCGTGGCGAAGATCAAGGCGACCTGAGGCTTTGGGCTATCTGACAGGGCTTCGGCCGCGGCACTCCTTGAGCGGCCCAGCCATCGCCTCCAAGGCATCACCGTACGCCAGCATCCCCTCTGTCAGCTTCAAGCGCGCACCGTCGATCCGGTTCATGGGAGCCACGAAGGCACCCGCCGGCTTCACGGTCGATAGGGTTGCCTTCATGTCCAAGATGCGGGCCGAAAGGGCTTCGAGGCTGGTGGCAACTTCAGCCGCCGAGCGGGCCAGCCGCCGGCAATCGTCGGGCGTCATCTGGGCGCTGGCTGGTACGGACCCGAGGCATAGCAGGACGAGGGCCGGCAGCAGGCGCATGGTGTCTCCCATCGTGCAGGTGGCGAGAAGGTCCTGATCGCCGAACGCCCTGCATGCGTTCGGCCCGGCCGTTGATCGCACATTTCGACTCAGGATCGAGCGGTCAGAATGCCATCGCCGAGCTAGATGGGATCTCTGATCCGTACCGGGCAGGGGATCAGGATTTCGCGCGCTTGCCCTGATGCCGGCTCCGTCCAGTACCGTCTCGCACTCCTACGGGCTTTCATTGTACCTTGCCCGGCGCGTCCATTCTAAGCCGACGTCGGCATACCTGGGTCCGACGTCGGGCGTTGGCTCCAATTGAGGCAATTGCTTTGGGCTTGCCAGCCGTTCAGAGCCTGCCTGTCGCCAGCAAGACTATCAGGATAATCAGCAGAATGCCGCCCAGTCCGAAACCAGGACCACGGTATGCACCCCCGCCCAGGAAACCACCGCCGCCGAAGGCGAGAAGGATCAGCAGGATCAGCACGATTGTTGTGACGGACATCGACAACCCTCCGGAAGGCACCAGTTCAAATGCTTGAACTTGGCGGCTAACGCGGCCGTCCGCTCTTCGTTCACAGACCCGTGAGTCTTCCCTCATGAGCGAGGGCAGGATGGGAGCGGGATAGACTAGCGCGAGAAAGCCGGACCGCTGCAGGCGCCCGCAAGTTGCCCGTTCTCGCAGGCAAACTTCGGCTCGGCGTGCCCGAGGCGTGTGGTGGCCGCCGCACTCGACAGCACGAGGGCGACGGCAATCAGCAGGCGATAGAGAGGAAGACCGGTCATCGTCGTGGCCATGACGGGGCGAAGAGGCGGTGTCAGCGCGGCTGTGGGGCGGGTACGCGAATCGTGACCATTTGGCCGCTGATCGGATCGAAGACGGTGACGGTCATCGCGGGTGCCCCTGCGCCAGCCTGGATGGAAGTGTCCGGCTAACGCCCACGTCTGCGATGGTTTCCACCCTCTGTTTGGATGTGGTTAGCCATCCGTTAAGGTTGATCCGCCCGGTCGCGCCCCCGCCTCACCATGGCAGGAAGCGATCAGAGGCAGGCCGTCCAGCCAGCATGAATGCGACCGCACCAACGACACCCGCGAGCGCCACGAAAACCTCTGCCCCGAACATGCTTCCCCCCTCGGCCCGGTTCGGGCGGGGTGCGTCTGGAGTAAGGTTGAGGCAGCAGCGCGACTTGCAGCGCGTCGTCATGGTCGCAGCATAGGCAGCAGGCTCTAGCGGGCGCCGCCTCGTCCCATTCGCGATCTCACCGCCTCAGCATCGCAGTAAAGGATACCGAGCCACAACCGACCTCACGGTCTGCATGGGCTCGGTGCTCCATCATCCGCCGAGCACCATCTCAGGCCGGCTCGGCGATTTTGCGAGGCCGACCAGCTCGCTTCGGCTTAGAGACCGGCGTCGGTTCGGGTGCTGGCTCAGGCGTCAGCTCGGCTTTCTTGCGCTGGTTTCCCAGACCGAGTTGCTTGGCCAGCGCAGAGCGGGATGCGGAGTAGTTCGCAGCGACCGAGGGATAGTCGCTCGGCAGCCCATAACGGGTGCGGTACTCGTCGACGGAGAGGCCGTGCCCGTTGAGATGCCGCTTCAGGGTCCGATACGGCTTGCCATCGACAAACGAGATCAGCGCGTCCGGCGTAATCGATTTCTTGATCTGAGCCGACGTCGGCTTCTCGATCTCACCACCGACTTCGGCCGATGATGCCGTCGACAGGCTGGCAAACGCAGCATGCACCTGAACGAGCAGGCTCGGCAGTTCGCTTGCTGGAACGGAGTTGTTGCTGACATAGGCGGCGACGATATCCGCCGTCATCGAAAGTACGTCGGGCAATGTGCTGTCTTCCATCGTGATTTGCTCCTTACGAGGACAGCACGATCACGATAGCCTCCGTAGCGCAATACAACCGCGCCAACATAGTTGTGCGAAGACGTTCGATTCGTTCGACGGGAGGTGCCGCGGGCGGCAGCGAAGAACTGCAGCCCGCCTGATGTCGTCAAGCTGCCTGGGCGACGGGCGAAGGAGCATCCATGGCGCGCAGGTAGACCTCCAGAAGGCTCTCCTGTTCGTCGCGCTCGTCCTTGTCCTGCTTGCGCAACTTCAGGATCTCCTTGAGCACCTTCACGTCTAGGCCTTCGCCCTTGGCCTCAGCGAAGATCTCCTTCTTGGTTTCCATCAGATCCTTGATCTCTTCCTCGATCCGCTCGACGCGTTCGATGATGGAGCAGATCCGCTCACCTGCGACGCCTACCGTATCCGTGGTGTCGGTCATGCCTTCCTCGTGCTCACTGGGCACGTGCAGTCTCGCGGCAGAGGGTAAGCGAGGCGTTAAAGAGTCCTGCCGGGCTGATGGTACCGGAACGTGCCTGGGGCGCCGGTTGGTATCCCGGTGTGAGAGTTCGCGGCCCGTCGCGAGGGGAAATGACCGGCTACCCGAACGACACGCCGGCCGCGTAATTCTAGCGCTACATCGAGACCGTCGAAGAACGCCCGTCCTATCGGCCGAGGCCAGGTCGGTGGTGGCACTTCGCGCCGCTCGCGCTTGCGTTCGCCGGAGCTGCTGCACTCTGGGTCAGAGGGATGGGGCGGACGTTTAGAGCGTGGTAGGTGGCACGGTCGCAGCCTGGGTGCTGGCGGTAAGAACTCTTCGCACCGCCTGGGCTCCGAACGAAGAAGGCTGCGGAATGCCCGCCCCTCGCTGCGTCCACTACATCGGCTTCAAGGATGACCGCTATTGGAACGCCTTCCGGATCTGGGGCGGACCGGTGATGATCCATCGGCGCTGGGATCGCATCGCCAAGCACGACATCGGTCCTGATGACGTGGCGATCTTCGCGGAAGGAGACGAGCACCAGCCGCTGGCAG
>NZ_JBELQE010000136.1:0-9538 GCF_040270385.1 Methylorubrum podarium
CATCTTTGGATAAGCTCACTCCCCGCACCCCCTCCCCCAAGGGGGAGGGGGACAGGCCAAGCCCTGACCGAAGCGATCGGCCGAAGACCGGGTGAGATTCATCTCATGCCGTGGCGTCGCGATGCCCTTGGTAGACGTCCTCTGGAAGCAATGGGCGCCGGCTTCGCACTGCGACGGCGGCCTGCCCCGGGCCGGCGGGAACACCCCACAGCCCCCCGCAGTCGAGGCGCGCGCCTTGCCATGTAAAACGATCGCTTTACATCGCCGGGCATGGACAAGCGTGCCGAGATGATCGCGGGCGCCGCCCGCATCTTCGAGACCGACGGGTTCCGCGGCGTGGGCGTCGATCGGCTGCTGGCGCCGTCCGGCTCCTCCACCCGCACCCTCTACAAGCATTTCGGCTCCCGCGACGGGCTGGTGATCGCGGTCCTGGCGGCGCGGCACCGGGCGTTCATGGACCGGCTCCGGGCCGAGGCCGACGAGACGGATCCCGTCGGCTCGCTGTTCGAGACGCTGCGCCGCTGGCTGGAGACGCACGGGGCGCGGGGCTGCATGCTCCTGCGCGCCCGCAGCGAGTACGCCGCGGCCAGCACCGCGATCGTCGCCCTCGTCGAGGGCCAGAAGCGCGCGTTCCGCGAGGCGATCGCCCGCCGCGTCGAGGCCGTGCTCGGTCGCGCCGATCCCGGTCTGACCCTTCAGGTCTGGCTCCTGTTCGAGGGCGCCACGGCGGCGGCGAGCGTCGCCGATTCCGCGGTGATCGACGAGGCCGCGCGGGCCGCGCGGGCGCTGGCCGAGATCGCGCGCGGCGCCCGTCCGTGACCGGCCGCCTCAACCTGGTCGCGGCCTCCTTCGCCCTGACCGCGCTCGCCTACGGCCTGGCCCGCTTCGCCTACGGCCTGCTGCTGCCCCGGATCCGCGACGACCTCGCGCTGAGCACGAGCGCCGCCGGGTGGATCGGCGGCGGCGCCTTCGCCGCCTACTGCCTCGGCATCGTCCTCGCCTTCCTCCTCGGCGGACGGCTCGGCCCGCGCCGGGTGGCGATGCTCGCGGGGCTCGCCGCCACGGCCGGCATGGCGCTCGCGGCCGCCGCCGCGTCCGGCCGGGTCCTCGGTCTGGCGATCACGCTCACGGGTCTGAGCACGGGGCTGGCCTCGCCGCCGCTCGCCGCGGCCGTGACCCGGCGGTTCGACGAGGCGGATCGCCCGAAGGCGAACGGGGCGATCAATGCCGGCACGGCGGCGGGAATCGTCCTCTCGGGGCTCGCGACCCTCGCCACCGCGGGCGCGTGGCGCGAACTCTACGCCGTGTTCGCCGGGCTCGGCGGCATCGTCACGCTCTGGCTCCGGTTCGCCCTGCCCGCGGGCGCGGCCGGACCGGGGCCGGCCGGGTTTCCGCGCGCGATCCTGACGCGTCCCGGCCTGGCGGGCCTGTGTGCCGGCGCCTTCCTGATGGGCCTGTCGAGCACCGCGATCTGGACCTTCGGCGCGGACATCCTGCGCGGCGGCCTCGCCTTCTCCGGACGGCAGGTCGCGCTGGCCTGGATCGTCCTGGGCTGCGGCGGCAGCCTCGGCGCCGCGACCGGCCTCCTCACCGCGCGGTTCGGCACCGGCCGGGTCCATCGCATCGCCCTGCTCGGCATGGCGCTCGGCGAGACCGCGCTGGCCCTCGGATCGACGCTCGGATCGACGCTCGGGGCGGCCGCGGGCCCGTCCATCCCCGCCCTCGGCTTCGCCGCGATGGGCCTGTTCGGCACCGCCTACATCGTCGCGAGCGGGACATTCCTGATCCAGGGCATCCATCGGCTTCCGGATCGCCCCGATCTCGGCCTCGGCATCCCCTTCCTGACGCTCGCCGTCGGCCAGGCCGTCGGCGCGCCCCTGTTCGGAAGCCTGACGGAGACGGCGGGTCCGGGGATCGCCCTGCTCGCCTTCGCGGCGATCGCCGGAGGCGCGACGCTGTTTCCGGCCGCCGGCCCGCCGCTCACCCCGAGAGCTGCCCCAGCGCCTCCCGGGCGAGCGCCGGAGTGAGCGGCTTCACGGCGAAGCGGACCCCCTCGGGGAGCGCGCCGGGGGCGGGGGAGGGACCGTCCGAGAGGGCGATGAGCGCCAGGTCCGGCCGGTGCCGGGCGATCTCGTGCACCAGGGCGAAGCGGGTCTCGGCCCCCCGCAGGTCGGCATCGACGACGACGAGGCGCAGCATCCCGTGGCGCTCGATCTGGCGGAAGGCGGTCTGCGCGCTCCACGCCTCCAGCACCTCGAACCCGGCCCCGGCCAAGAGATCCGCCGTCTCGATGCGCCGACCCGTCTCGCTTTCCACGACGAGAGCCAGCGGCCGCCCGTCGCCGTGCGGGGCAGGGGAAGCGGGCAGGTCCATGAAGCGTCCCGGATGTCCTCGGCGCGGGCCTCAAGCGTCCTGCCGACAAGTGGCGAGCGGCCGGTTCGTTGCCCCGCCGCGTCGCTTTTCGCGCTATTCTTTTTCGAGAAGACCTTTCAGGGGTGCCCGGATCCGGCACGTCACGCCCTCCGGCGCGTAGGTCATCCGCGTCTCGCCGCCGACCGCGCCGGAGAATCCGCGCTCGATCAGGCGCGAGCCGAAGCCCTTGCGCGTCGGGGCGGCGACCGGCGGCCCGCCGCTCTCGGACCAGGTCAGCGTCACGACCGGCTCGGCCTCCCGCGACCCGTCCGGCACATCATCCTGCAGGTCGTCCAGCGACGCGTCCGACATGTCCTCGCGCCAGCGCAGGTGCGAGACGCTCCAGTCCACGCCGACGCGCCCGCCCGGAACCGAGAAGGCGCCGTACTTGGCGGCGTTGGTGGCGAGTTCGTGGATCATCAGGGCGAGCGACAGGGCGGCCTTCGGGCCGACTTCCAGGGCCGGACCGGACAGGTGGATGCGGCCCGGCTCGCCGTCGTCGTGGATCGCCAGCGCGCCGGCGATCACCGCCTCCAGCGCCGCCCCCTCGCCCTCCCCCGAGAGCAGGATGTCGTGCGCCTTGCCGAGGGCCACGAGCCGGGCCACCAGCGCCTCCTTCACCGAGGCGATGTCGGTGACGTTGCGCAGGGTCTGCGAGGCGATGGCCTGGGCCATGGTCAGGGTGTTCTTCAGGCGATGGCTCAGCTCGCGGTTGAGGAAGCGCTGCTGCTCCTCGGCCTGGATGCGGGCGAGGGCCACGGAGACCCGCCCGGCCACCTCGCGGACGAAATCGACCTCGCCCGGCTCCCAGGCCCGGGATTCGGGGGCGTGGGCGTAGACGAGGCCGACGGGCTCGCCCCGCCGCATCAGCGGCACGCCGAGCAGGGCGCGGGCGCCGATGGCGGCGTAGCCATCCGCATCCGGCGCGAGGCCCGGATCGCCGGCGAGGTCGGGCACGGCGAGGATCTCGCCGCGGCGCAGCCGGGCGAGGCTGGCCGGAAACGACGCCGGCTCCGTCCCCCCGATCGCGACGCCGGCGGCATCGATGGCCGCGCAGCCCGCGGCCGTGAGGCCGAGGGTGCGCCCGAGGATCCCCGCCGCGATCCCGCCGATCTCCGCGGGGCCGGCGGCGTCGCGCAACCCGTCGCCGAGCTCGATCAGCGCCGTCTGGCGCGCCTCGGCCGCCTTCTCCGCGGAGATGTCCTCGATCATCGCCGTGGCCTGGATCGCCTCGCCGCGCACCTGCGAGACGAGGTTGACCCGGCACCAGATCAGGCGCCCGTCCTTGCGGCGGAAGCGCTTCTCCAGCGTCTCGCGCACGATCTCGCCCGCGGCGAGGCGGCGGTGCAGCTGGTCGCGCTCCGCCGCATCCGCCTCCGGCGTCCACTTGACGACGGAATGCCCGACGATGTCGGATTCCTCCGCCCCCCAGATCGCGCAGAGCTTGGGATTGGCCTCGAGCGCGACCATGGTGCGCGGTTCGATCTGCACGATGCCGACATTGGCGCCCTCGACCACCGCCCGGAGCTGGGCGGCGACGCGGTTGCGCTCGGTCAGGTCCAGCATGGCGCCGATCATGCGCAGCGGCCTGCCGCCGGGCCCGCGCGCCATCGAGCCGCGGTCGAGCACGTCGGCGTAGGAGCCGTCGGCGCGGCGGAAGCGGTACTCGTGCTGCCAGTCGCGCCCGTCGCCGGCGATGATGCGGCGGATCTCCGCCTCGACGCCGGCGCGGTCCTCCGGGTGGACGCGGTCGAGCCACCACCGGCCGGTCGGCTCGACCGCCTCAGGCGCCCAGCCGTAGGCGGCCTGCAGGGCCTCGTTCCACAGCACGTGGTCGGCGGCGAGGTCCCAGTCCCAGATCGCGTCGTTGGTGGCGCGGGTGACGAGGCGGTAGCGCTCCTCCGTCGCGGCGATGGCGGCCTGCGCCGTGCGCTCGGCGGTCACGTCGCGCACGGTGCCGACGAGGCGCCGCGCCCGGCTTGTCGCACCGTCCCGTTCGACGACGAGGGTGCCGCGGGCGGCGACCCAGGCGATCACCTCACCCGCGCCATTGCCCGCGCCATCGCCCGCAACCGTGCGGTAGGTGGCGTCGAACAGGCCGGACCCGGCGGGGTCGAGGGCCGCCTGCACGGCGGCATCGGTGCGGTCCCGGTCCTCGGGATGGAGGCGGGCCAGGAAGGTGCCGGCGTAGCTCACGGCCTCGTCCGGCCCGACCCCGAACAGGGCGCGGGTGCGGCCGTCCCAGGAGAGGATCCCCGTCACGAGGTCGTAGTCGAAGATGCCGGTCCCGGCCGCCTCGATCGCGAGCCGCAGGCGCAGTTCGCTGTCGGCCAGGGCCGCGGCCTCGATCCTGCGCGCCGCGATGCCCCGGCGCAGCTCGAGCTGCGTCATCACCGTGCGGGCGAGCGCCTTGAGGCCCGCCCGCTGCGCGTCGCTTAAGCCCTCGGGCCGGGGACGGGTATCGAGCACGCACAGGGTGCCGATCGCGACCCTCTCCGGGGTCACCAGGGGGGCGCCGGCATAGAAGCGCATCCCCGGTTCGCGGGTCACCAGCGGGTTGGCGCGGGTGCGCGGGTCGGCGGCGAGGTCGGGAATGACCAGGACGTCGCGCCCGGCCAGCGCGTGGACGCAGATCGAGCGGTCGAGCCCGGTCTCGGGGGACGCGAAACCGAGCCGCGCCTTGAACCATTGCCGGTCGTCGGTCAGCAGGCTGACGAGGGCGGTCGGCGCGGCACAGAGCTGCGCGGCCAGCGTCACGGCGTCGTCGAACGCCGCCTCGGCGGGCGTGTCGAGGATGTCGTAGCGGGCCAGCGCGGCCAGCCGCTCGGCCTCACCGGAGCTTGCGAAGTCGTCGGGCGGTCGGCTCATGGGACCCGGCAAGGACGAACCCGGCAAGACTGTTTCCAGCGAGACTGTTCCCAGCGAGCCGGATGATCGCGGCGCCCTTCTTCCGGAGCCGCCTGCGGCGGCCCGCCATCCGGACGGCCGCGATGGTGCCTCGGTGATGTGTCGGGCACAAGTCGTCTGCCGGAAAGGTCGTGTCGTCCGAAGGAAAATCCGAGGTGTCCGGTCGGATCCGGGCACGGCCGGGAGCGTCGCCCTCGGATTTCGACCCGGGGCGATGCATCCGATTCCTGTCTTCGCGTCGTCGTTTTCCGACAGCCGGAACCCATCTTTCGGGCTGATGCTCTATTCGGGCGGCTCGATCGCGACCAGCCGCCCGCTCGGACTGTAGACCGCGCCGAGCACGGTCTCGTAATGGCGCTTGACGCAGGCATGGCACTCGCAGGCGACCTCCTCGATCGCCGCCCGGTTGACGATGGTGATGCGCCCGCGCCCGACCTCGATCAGTCCCTGCTGCTGCAGCATCCGCAGGATGCGGGTGAGATAGGTCCGCTGCACGCCGAGCATCGCGGCGAGCGATTCCTGGGTGATCGGCAGGACGTCGCTGTCGAGGCGGTCCTGCAGCGTCAGGAGCCAGCGCAGGCAGCGCTCCTCGATCGGGTGGAGGGCGTTGCAGGCGACCGATTGCAGCACCTGCGCCAGCAGGCAGTCGGAGTAGCGGGTGAACAGGTTGCGCAGGGATTCCGAGCGCCGCTTGACCTCCTGGAGCCGCACCGACTCCATCCGCAGGACCGGCCCGGCGATCTGGATCAGGGCATGGGTCGAGGCGGGCAGGCCGCCATTGCTGACCACGCCCCCCACCGCCCCCTCGCGGCCGATCGTGGCGGTCTCGGCGCTGCGCCCGTCGATCATCGAGATCAGCAGGGTGACCACGGTCTGGTCGAGGGGAAAGGTGATGAAATCCACCTCGTGCCCGGCGGCGAACAGCGTCTCGCCGCGCTGGTACTCCAGCCGCTCCATGTCGGGCAGGAGCAGGCCGCGATCCTCGGAGCTCAGGCAGTTCAGGAGCAGGTTGCCTTCGAAGCAGCGCTCTGTGGCCGAAGGCATGTACAACTCGAAGTCCGTCTGGTCGCCGGGCCGGCTCCTAGCGCAAGGTTTGTCGCGCAGTCTGTCTACAAGTAGACAGATATCGGGTTGCACACGAAAAAATTCAGGCCACGGCCCGTCGAACCGCACGCCTCGCCCGAACCGGGCAGACGGGCAACACAACATAGGATATCATGACCGGATGAGCCGACGCCGCGACGGGCCTCGGCTCCGCGCTTCGACCGGCTTGACCTACTTGTCGGCGCAGAGTCCCCGGCTCGACAGGCGCCGATGCTCCCGCGGGTCGCAATCGGTGGCGAGGAACGAGGCCCACTCGGTCGGGCTGCCGTAGAAGGCGTTGCGGTCGACGTCGCCCCGCACGCCGGGCACGCGGCCCGTCGAGGTGAACTGCCACAGCATCCACTTGCGGTTGGCGTAGCGCTGCTCGGGCTCCGCGGCCGTGGAGCGGACCCAGTGGGGATAGTCGGGCAGCTCGTCTTCCAGCACGTCCTTGTGGAAGGTGATGTCCGTGTAGATGATCGGCCGCTTGCCGGTATAGGCCTCCATCTCGTCGAGCATATAGCGGATCATCGCCAGCGCCTGCGGCTTGGGCAGCTTCTTCGGGCACTTGGCCGAGTGGCCGTTCCACTCCACGTCGAGCACCGGGGGCAGGGCGGTCGGATCGTTCGGCACGTTGCGCTTGAACCACGCCATCTGGTCCTCGGCCGAGCGGCACCAGAACACGAAGTGGTAGGCCCCCCGCGGCACGCCGGCCCGTCCCGCCCCGTCCCAGTTCTCGCGGAAGCGCTCGTCGACGTGGTCGCCGCCCTCCGTCGCCTTGATGAAGGCGAACTGCGTGCCGGCCGCCTTGACCGAGGCCCAGTTGATCGGCCCCTGCCATTTCGAGATGTCGATGCCCTGGACCGGGTGGCTCTTCGCCCGCGCCACGCCGGGATGGGGCTTGGCGTCGCCCTTGGTGGGGTAGAAGTCGTTCTGCGCGGCGCAGGCCGCGAGCCCGGACAGCAACAGGGCGGCGAGCCCGCGCTTGAGCCAGCCGCGCGGAGCCGGTGCGCGCTTCGAGGAAATTTCGGTGTCCAGCGACATCGACGGCCCGCCACTTCTCGCGTGCGACTTCAATGGGTATTCGATGCCCTCGATCGGGTTAACAGAACTTTGCTGGCATTGCGGCGGATTTCCGGAAGGCGTTGCGCCGCAGGCACATAGGCCCCCAAGAGGCTGTCCGACGGCCGCGCCGCCGCCATCTAAAACCTTGCCGACCCTGAATTTTTCCTGAGCCCGCGATGCGCAAGACTCTGTTCACCATCGGATACGAAGGCCTGACGCCGGAGCGCCTGCACGCCGCCCTGAAGGAGGCGAACGTGTCCGTGCTCGCCGACGTGCGGGCGGTGGCCAATTCGCGCAAGCGCGGCTTCTCCAAGGGCGCCCTGAAGGCGGGGCTCACGGAAGCCGGGCTCGGCTACGCGCATTTCCGCGGGCTCGGCACGCCGAAATCCGGCCGCGAGGCGGCCCGCGCCCACGATGCCGGTCTGATGCGCCGGATCTATTGCGAGGAGGTGCTCGACACCGCCGACGGCGGCCTCGTCCTCGACGCCCTGGCGGAGCTCGCCGCGCGGCAGCCGGTCTGCCTGCTCTGTTTCGAGCGCGACCCGGCCCGCTGCCACCGCCGCGTGCTGGCCGAGCGGCTGGCTCCGCGCGGCTTCGAGACGGTCGACCTCTACGGCGATTTTTTGTGATTCTTTCGGGACTTGGTCGTGTGCCCGCCCCAGGCTCGACCCGAAGCGTCTCAAAAAAGAATCAGCGCATGAGGCTCGGTGCGCCGAGGCGCGGCTGCACGCCCTCGCGCATCACCAAGCGGCGCAAGGGGGGGATCGCGCTCAGGGCGACGAGGCCGAGGCCGCGCAGGGCATCGACCGGCAGCAGGCCGGTGAGCAGCGAGCGGTTGAGCCAATCCACCGCCGTGCCCCGCAGGCGCGCGTCGACACTGCGCGCCCGGGCGAAGCCGGCGAGCGAGGCCGGGGCACCCGGATCCCGGTTCGCCTCGCGGGCGGAGAAGACCGCGTCCCGCAGGGCCGCCGCGTCCCGCAGGCCGAGATTGAGCCCCTGCGCCCCGATCGGCGGGAAGACGTGGGCGGCCTCGCCGATCAGGGCGAGCCGGTCGGCCACCGGCCGGTCCACCGACAGGCCGCGCATGGGCACGAGCCCGCGCGGGCCGTCGATCCGCATGGCGCCGAGCATCGAGCGGGCCTGATGCTCCACCGCGGCGGCGAGGCCCCGGTCGTCGAGCTCCGACAGGCGCTTGGCCGCCCGCTCCGCCGTGACCCAGACGAGGCTGGAGCGGTGGCCCCCGGGCAGGGGCACCAGGGTGAAGGGCCCGTTGCGGGTGTGGAACTCGGTGGAGATGTCGCGGTGGGGCCGGTCGTGGGCGAGGATCGTGGTGAGCGCCGCCTGCGGGTAGGACCATTCCCGGGTGCGCAGGGCGGCGGCCGCGCGCAGCGGCGAGCGGCCGCCATCGGCGCCGACGACGAGCTGCGCCGCGAGCCGGCGCCCGTCCTCCAGGTCCAGCACGGCGGCGCCGTCCGCGAGGCGCATGCCGGCCGAATCCGCCTCGAACAGGGTCAGGCCCGGCGTGGTGCGGGCCTGAGCCCGCAGGGTCTCGACGAGGCGGGCGCTCTCGACGTTCCAGCCGAAGGCGTCGAGGCCGATCTCGGCGGCCGAGAAGCGGGCCGGCGGCGGCCGGAACAGGCTGCCGGTGTCGTCGACGATCTGGAGTTCGGCGAGCGGGCTCGCGTGCGGCGCGATCTCGGCCCAGGCGCCGAGCACCCCGAGGAAGCGGACCGAGCCGTCGAGCAGGGCCACGGTGCGTCCGTCCGCCACCGGCACGTGCCCCGGCCGGGGCGCAGGAAAAACCCCCCCGCCCGCCGCGGCCCGGCCCGGGGGGGGGGGGGGCGGGGGCCCGGGGGGGGGGGCGGGGGGGGGGGGGGGGGGCGGCGGCCGCCACGGGGGGGGGGGGGGGGGGGGGGGGCGGCGGGGGCGGGGGGGGGGGGGGGGGGGGGGGGGGGGGGGGGGGGGGGGGGGGGTGGGGGGGGGGGGGGGGGGGGGGGGGGGGGGGGCGGGGGGGGGGGGGGGGGGGGGGGGGGGGGGGGGGGGGGGGGGGGGGGGGGGGGGGGGGGGGGGG
>NZ_JBELQE010000137.1:0-15810 GCF_040270385.1 Methylorubrum podarium
GTCGAGGGACAGGCCCCGCCCGCCAGCCCCGCCCGCAAGCGCCTCGCCTACGACGAGCTGCTCGCCTCGCAGCTCGCGCTTGCCCTGGTGCGCGCCCGCCAACGGCGGAAGGCCGGCCGGGTCAATGCCGGCGACGGCCATCTGCGAGAGCGCGTCGAGGCCGCTCTGCCCTTCGCACTCACCGGAGCCCAGGCGCGGGCGGTGGAGGAGATCCGCGCCGACATGGCCTCCGAGCGGCGGATGCTGCGCCTGCTCCAGGGCGATGTCGGATCCGGCAAGACGGCGGTGGCCCTGCTCGCCATGGCGCACGCCGTGGAGGCCGGGCGGCAGGCCGCGCTGATGGCCCCGACCGAGATCCTGGCGCGCCAGCACTACGAGCGGCTGGTGCCGCTCGCCGGCGCCATGCGCCTGCGCCTGCTCACCGGCCGCGACCGGGCCGCCGAGCGCCGGGCGACGCTGGCCGATCTCGCCGCGGGCGAGATCGACATCGTGGTCGGCACCCACGCCCTGTTCCAGGAGGCGGTGGCCTTCCGCGATCTCGGCCTCGCGGTGGTGGACGAGCAGCACCGCTTCGGCGTGCACCAGCGCCTTGCCCTCGGCGCCAAGGGCGAGGCGGTGGACATCCTGGTGATGACCGCCACCCCGATCCCGCGCACGCTCGCGCTCACCTTCTTCGGCGACATGGACGTCTCGGTGCTCGACGAGAAGCCCGCCGGGCGCCAGCCGATCAAGACCATCACCATACCGGTGGAGCGCATCGACGAGGTGGTGGACGGGCTGCACCGGGCGCTGGCCGGGGGCGACCGGGTCTACTGGATCTGCCCGCTGGTGGCGGAATCGGAATATGTCGATCTCGCCGCCGCCGCCGAGCGGTTCGAGGATCTCAAGAAGCATTTCGGCGACGCGGTCGGCCTGATCCACGGCAAGATGCCGGGGCCGGAGAAGGATGCGGCGATGGAGGCCTTCGCCGCCGGCCGCACCCGTGTCCTCGTATCGACCACGGTGGTGGAGGTCGGCGTCGACGTGCCGGAGGCCACGATCATGGTGATCGAGCACGCCGAGCGCTTCGGGCTCGCCCAGCTCCACCAGCTCCGCGGCCGGGTCGGGCGCGGTTCGAAGGCCTCCTCCTGCCTGCTGCTCTATCGCGGCCCCCTCGGGCAGGTGGCCAAGGCGCGGCTGGAGATGATGCGCTCGAGCGAGGACGGGTTTCGCATCGCCGAGGAGGATCTGCGCCTGCGCGGCGAGGGCGAGGTGCTCGGCACGCGGCAATCCGGCATGGCCGCCTTCCGGCTCGCGCGGCTGGAGAGCGACGGCGACCTCCTGGAGGCCGCCCGCGACGACGCCCGGCTGATCGTGGAGCGCGACCCACGCCTCCGGAGCGAACGCGGACAAGCGCTGCGGGTGCTGCTCTACCTGTTCGAGCGCGAGGCGGCGATCCGGCTGATCGGGGCAGGGTGAGCCCGCGCGGCCGTTCAGACTCGTTCAGATTCGCACGAATCTGAACGCCCCGTTCAGGAAGCGGAGGTGCTGGAGAAAGCGCGACCGATTGCGGCAACGCTGCGCGTGTCCGCGGCGTTTTTGCAGCAAAATCAATGATTTATTGCGTAATGCTCAAGCTTTGCCCGAAGGCGCAAGCGGGCAGAAATATCGAAAATACCTTGTATCTGCCCCAATTGCCGCTTAACTGGAGATGAACAAACGGCCTCGTAGACCGGGGTGCCACTGGAAAAAAGGAGGATCGCGATGTCGATCGCACCGTTCCAACGCCTGCCGGGTTCCTCCGAGAATTGGGGAGCCGACGCGCTCTCCGTCGAACCCTGGCTCATGCCCATCACGGATCGCGAGATGCGCGACGAGACCACGACGGACGCCCTCGTGAGCGCCGTGCGGCAGTCTTCGCGCCGGTTCTGGATCGCGGCCAACGCGCTGTGCGCGGGCCTCGCCCTGCTCCTGACCGCTCAGATCGCGACGGACTGGTCCTCGCCGGTCGCCCGCCCCGTGACCGGGCATCAGGTCGCCGACGCGACCCCGCCGACGCTGCCGGTCGAGAAGGCCTCGCTGCACCACTGAGGCGAGCGAAGCGTCGAAAGCCGATTCACAGATCAGGGCGCGCCGGTTCCCGGCGCGCCTTTTCCGTTTCCGGAGCCGCCTCGTTCTCCGCCACCTGCGCCTGACGCAGGGAGGCGGCCATGGCGTGGAAGCCGGCCCGCGGATCCTCCGGCTGGATCACGCCCGCCGACATCACGAGCTTGGCCGCGTCGTCGACGCTGATGTTGACCTCCACGATCTCGGCCCGCGGCAGGTAGAAGAAGAAGCCGGTGGTCGGGTTCGGCGCACAGGGCAGGAACACGCCGACATAGTCGTGCCCGCCGCCCTCCTTCGCCTGGAGCGCGCCCTGCACCTCGTTCGCGGCGGGGGCGGAGAGGAACACCACCGACCACGTCCCCTTCACCGGGAACTCCACCAGCCCGACGGTGCGGAAGGAGGTGCCGTTGGCCGAGAACAGCGTCTCGAAGATCTGGCGCAGGCCGCGATAGAGCCCCGAGATCACGGGCGTGCGCGCCAGCAGCACCTCGCCGAACTCCACCACCGAGCGCCCGACGAGGTTGGCGGTGAGGAAGCCGAGCAGGGTCACCGCGACGAAGGCGATGAGGAGGCCGAGGCCGGGAATCGAGAACGGCAGGTAATGGTCCGGCAGGTAGCTCGCCGGCACCAGCGGCTTCACCCAGCCGTCGATCAGGGCGATGAACCACCACGTGATGTAGATCGTGATCGCGAGGGGCCCCGCGACGATCACGCCGGTGAGGAAGTAGGTCCGCAGCCGTCCCCGGGCGCTGACGCGCGTCTTGGACGAGGCGGGTTCCGGAGCGTCCGGAATCGGCGAGAGGGTCGGCGCCACGCATGCACCTCGGGGAGGCGGAACGAGCGGGCGGACGGCTCCATCCCGGCCTCCAACTCTCCGGGCAGAGACCTAGCGGCTGCGCGCGGACGGCTCAAGAGCGGCCGGCGCCGGGAGGCCGATTGAGTGGCGCGCGAGGCAACTTGATCGAGGGCCACCGACACATACCTCGATCCTGGCCACAGCGGCCAAGGTCAAGGGAGAAGACGCGATGCACGTCACCATCGAGCAGGCGGAAAAGGCGATCCAGGCCGCACGCGCGAAGGCCGTCGAACTCGGCACGCAGATGTGCATCGCGGTCGTCGATTCGGGCGGAAACCTGAAGGCCTTCCACCGCATGGACGGGGCCTGGGTCGGCTCCATCGACATCGCCCAGAAGAAGGCCAAGACCGCCGTCTTCTTCGGCATGAAGACCGGGCAGATCGGTTCGCTGTCGCAGCCCGGCGGCTCGCTCTACGGCATCGAGCACTCGAACCAGGGCCTGATCACCTTCCCCGGCGGCATCCCGATCGTCGACGCGGACGGCGAGATGTCGGGCGCCATCGGCGTCAGCGGCTCGTCGGTGGAGAACGACGACGCGGTGGCCCTCGCCGGCGCCAGCGCGATCGGCGACACCGAGCTGCCCGACCACCCCTGGCGCACCTGATTCCGTCGCAGGCGCATCGATCCGCAGGCCGGATCGATGCGCCGCGCGACGGCTGCCGGTTCACTCCACCGTGACGGACTTCGCCAGATTGCGCGGCTGATCGACGTCTTTCCCCATGAAGACGGCGGTGTGGTAGGCGATGAGCTGGACCGGCACCGCGTAGACGATCGGCGCGATCACCGGGTCCACGTCCGGCATGGTCAGCGTCGCCAGCGTGTCGAGACCGGCCGCGGCCGCCCCCTTCGCGTCGCCGACGAGGATGATCTTGCCGCCGCGGGCGGCGACCTCCTGCATGTTCGAGACGGTCTTCTCGAAGATCGCGTCGTGGGGGGCGATCACGATCACCGGCACGCTCTCGTCGATCAGGGCGATCGGACCGTGCTTGAGTTCGCCCGCCGCGTAGCCCTCGGCGTGGATGTAGCTGATTTCCTTGAGCTTCAGCGCGCCTTCGAGCGCCATCGGGTAGCTCGTGCCGCGGCCGAGATAGAGCACGTCGCGGGCCTTGGCGATCTCGCGGGCGAGCCCCTCGACCTCCGCCTCCATCTTGACCGCCTCGGCCATCAGGCCCGGCGCCGTGATGAGCGCGTCGACGACGGCGCGCTCGCGCTCCGCATCGAGCGTGCCGCGGGCGCGGCCGGCGGCGAGGGCGAGGCAGAGCAGCACCGTGAGCTGGCAGGAGAAGGCCTTCGTCGAGGCGACCCCGATCTCGGGGCCGGCGAAGGTCGGCATCACCGCCGAGGATTCGCGGGCGATGGTCGAGGTCGGCACGTTGACCACCGCCAGCGTGTGCTGGCCTTGCGCCTTGGCGTAGCGCAGCGAGGCGAGGGTGTCGGCGGTCTCGCCCGATTGCGAGATCACCAGCGTCAGCCCGTCCCGCTCCAGCGGCGGCTCGCGGTAGCGGGTCTCGGAGGCGACGTCGATCTCGACCGGCAGCCGCGCCAGGGTCTCGAACCAGTACTTGGCGACGAGGCCGGCATAGTAGGCGGTGCCGCAGGCGGTGATCGAGAGGCGCGAGAGCCGGGCGAAGTCGAAGGGCAGGGTCTCCTGCAGGACGACCTGACCGCGCGCCATGTCGATGTAGTGGGCGAGCGTGCGGCCGACGACCTCCGGCTGCTCGTGGATCTCCTTCGCCATGAAGTGGCGGTGGTTGCCCTTGTCGACGAGGAAGGCCTGCGTCGCGATTTTTTGGCGCGGTCGGCGCACCGTGGCACCGGCGAGGTCGCGGATCTCGGCACCGTCGCGGGTCAGGATCGCCCAGTCGCCCTCTTCGAGATAGGTGATCTCGTCGGTGAACGGCGCGAGCGCCAGGGCGTCCGAGCCGAGATAGGTCTCGCCCTGTCCGAAACCGATGGCGAGCGGGGCGCCGTGCCGGGCGCCGATCAGAAAACCGTCCTCGCCCGCGAACAGGAAGGCCAGGGCGAAGGCGCCGTGCAGGCGCGGCAGGGCCGCCTCGACGGCGGCCACGGGGCCGAGCCCCTGCTCCATCAGGTGGCTGACGAGCTGGGCCACGACCTCGGTGTCGGTCTCGCTCTCGAAGCGCGCGCCCGCCGCGACGAGCTCGGCCTTCAGCTCGCGAAAATTCTCGATGATGCCGTTGTGGACCACGGCCAGCCGCTCGGTGGCGTGCGGGTGGGCATTGGTCTCGTTCGGGCGCCCGTGCGTCGCCCAGCGGGTGTGTCCGATGCCGATGACGCCGGGAAGCGGCGCCTCGACCAGCTTGCGCTGGAGGTTCGAGAGCTTGCCCTCGGCCCGGCGGCGATCGAGCCGGCCCCGCTCCAGCGTGGCGACGCCGGCGGAATCGTAGCCGCGGTATTCGAGCCGCCGCAGCGCCTCGACCAGCGCGTCCGCGACCGACTCACGCCCGATGATGCCGACGATTCCGCACATGGCCGATCCTGAAGCCGCCCGATGAGACATGCGCCGTGCCATCCCGCGGGCGGGATGCTCGCCCAGGCTCGGCTTCCTGCGATGCAAGACTGCGACGCAAGAGCCCGACCGGAGGCGCGGCGCGGATGGAAGGGCTTGTACGGATCGCGGCGCGATAAGGCCAGCGCCCGCGGCCGTGCCGCTCCCTCGGCCTTTCCCTGGGCCTTTTCCTCAGCCCTTCTTCGCCGCGCGGGCGGCCTTGGCCGCCTTCAGCGTCTCGCGCAGGGTCTTGGCCGCCCCCTCGCGGTTGGCCTGACGCCCCCGCGCGACGGCGATGGCGTCCGCCGGCACGTCGCGGGTGATGACCGAGCCGGCCCCGACCAATGCGCCCGCGCCGACGCTGACCGGCGCCACCAGCGCCGAGTTGGAGCCGATGAAGGCCCCCTCCCCGATGGTGGTCCGGTGCTTCGACACGCCGTCGTAATTGCAGGTGATGGTGCCCGCGCCGATATTGGCCCCCGCCCCGACCTCGGCGTCGCCGAGATAGGTCAGGTGCGAGGCCTTGGCGCCCGCATGCAGGGTCGCGTTCTTGATCTCGACGAAATTGCCGAGATGGACCCCCGCCTCCAGCACCGCACCGCCGCGCAGGCGCACGTGCGGACCGATATCGACCCCGTCCATCAGCCGCGCATCGTGCAGGTGCGAGAAGGCGCGGATGGTGCAGCCGTCGCCGACGACGACGCCGGGGCCGAACACGCAGTGCGGCTCGACGACGACGTCGCGGCCGAGCACCGTGTCGGCACTGAGGAAGACCGTCTCGGGCGCGACCAGCGTCGCCCCGCCGAGCTGGGCCGCCCGGCGCAGGCGCGCCTGGATCGTGGCCTCGGCGACGGCGAGCTGCACCCGGTCGTTGACGCCCTGCGCCTCCGCCTCCGCCACGGGCACGACCGCGACCGGGAGCCCGTCGGCGACGGCCAGAGCCACCGCGTCGGTGAGGTAGTACTCGCGGTTGGCGTTGTCGTTGCCGATCCGCTCCAGGAGGCCGAGGGCGTGGGCGCCGGAAAGCGCCATCAGCCCGGCATTCGACAGGTTCACGCTCCGCTCGTCCTGCGAGGCGTCCTTCTCCTCGCGGATCGCCAGGACGCGGCCGCCCTCCGTCAGCACGCGGCCGTAGCCGGTGGGGTCGGCGGCCTCGAAGGCCAGCACCGCCACCGCCGCCCCCTCGCGCAGGGGCGCGCGCAGCCGGGCAAAGGTCTCGGCCGTGACCAGCGGCGTGTCGCCGAACGCCACGAGCACGTCCCGCCCCCCCTCCAGGGCCGCGCGGGCGGCGAGCACCGCGTGCGCCGTGCCGAGCCGCTCGGCCTGCGGATGGACGCTGGCGCCGGGCGCCAGCCGCTCGATCTCGCGGACGACGTCCTCGCGGCCCGGCTCGACCACCACGGCGAGGCGGGAGGCCCCCGCCTCCTGCACGGCGGCGAGCACGTGGCCGAGCATGGAGCGGTTGGCCACGGCGTGAAGCACCTTGGGCCGGTCGGAGCGCATCCGCACGCCCTTGCCGGCCGCCAGCACGATCGCGGTGAAGCCGCTCTCCGCCCCTTGTGCCTGCGCCCCTTGGTTCGCGCCTGCCGTCATCGAGATCCGCTTCCTGCCGTCTTTTGAGAGTGCGCCACAAAACGCCCGGTCACCGGCCGCCCTCCCCTCCGGCCGAGACGGCGCAGGGGAGCCACGTGGGAGACACTCAATCGACGGTCCGTTTAACCGATCGGATCGCGGGCGCGAAGGGTGCCGGATGGGAAGGATGGCGGTGTCGTGCGGCACGCGGGCGGCAAGGGCTCGGTCGCGGGAAGCGGGGCGGGGCGGAGCGCGCGCCCGACCTGACGGGCCCTCACCACGGCAGGCAGCGGATCTGCAGCAGATCCTCCACGCTTACCCGGACGCCGAAAGCCAGCGCGCGCCAGGCCGGCATCGTCGCGAGGCCGAGACCCGCGGCGAGGACGAGCCAGGGAAAGGCCCGAACGGAGCCGCGCCGCAGGCCGCCCGCCCGTCTCATCGCGGCCGCGCCTCGGGCGCCGCCCCGCGCCCGCGCCGCAGCAGCCAGAGGCCGCCCAGCAGCATCGCGAGGCCCCAGGCGAGGAAGCCGAGATCCCAGGCGAGCCAGTGCGCCCGATCCACCCGCTCGTTGACGTGGTGCACGCCGAGCCACTGGTGGTCGATCAGCCCCTCGACGAGGTTGAACACGCCCCAGCCGACGAGCAGGCTGCCGACCAGCGCCCGGTTCGACCAGCGCAGATGCCGCCCCCGCGCCCGGCGCCACAGGATGAACAGCCCGATCACGACGAAGACGTAGGTGGCGCTGTGGAAGATCCCGTCCCAGAGCGTGTTGAGCTCGAGGTTCTCGATCGAGGTGATCGGGTACCAGGAGCTGAGCATGTGGTGCCATTGCAGCACCTGATGCAGCACGATGCCGTCGAAGAAACCGCCGAGGCCGAGCCCGAACAGCACGCCCGCCGCGACGGGAAAGTCGGCCCCCTCCGGCGGCGCGGGGGCGCTCGGCTGATCGCGTGCCGCCATCGCCGCCGGCCTCACGGCGAGCGGTAGGCCGAGCCGTCCTCGGCCCGCGCCGGCGTCTCGACGTAGCGGCCCTGATCCGGCACGGCGACGCGCTCGAAGTCTTGGGCGAGCGCGTCGAGGCCGCGGCGCAGCTCCGGCCCCTGGAGGGGACGCCCGTGGCCGGTGATCGCCCGCTCGGGCCCGAGCGCGGCGAGGCTGCGCACGGAGCCGCCCGCCGCCGGCCAGTCGAGGGTCAGATACATCGGCGGGCCGTGCACCTCGGGCGCCTGCATCGCCACGGCATAGGCCGATTCCTGGGCGGTGGTGACGAAGGCGTCGCCGACGATCAGGCTGCGGTCGGCCTCGCGCCAGAACGAGACGTGGCCCGGCGAATGCCCGGGCGTGTGCAGCCAGCGCCAGCCCGGCATCGGCGGCACGCTGCCGTCGGCGGGCAGGAGGCGCAGGCGGGACGACACGTCCACGGGCTTGGTGGGGTAGAGCGGCGCGATGCGCGCCATCAGGCCGCCGCCGACGCTCGGATCCGGCGCCGGGTAGGCGGCGCTGCCGTCGAGATAGGGGCGCTCCAGGCCGTGGGCGTAGACGGGCACGTCCCACTCCTCCGCCAGATCCTCCAGCACGCCGACATGGTCGAAATGGCCGTGGGTCAGCACGATGGCCGCCGGGCGGGCGCCCTCGCCGAAGCGGGCGTCAGCGGCTTCGCGGATCGCGGTTTTCGAGCCCGGAATCCCGGCATCGACGAGGACCCAGTTGCGGTCGCCGGCACCGGGGCTGCCGACGAACACGACGTTGGCCAGGACGAGGCGGCGATAGGCGAGATCGGGCGCGATCGCGTGGGTGCCGTCGTCGCGCTCGGCATCGGCCCGCGGGTCGTCGGCGCGGGCCTGGCGGCTGATCGGGATCTGCTGCGCCACGGCCTTCTCCTGTGCGCGGGTGGGACGGGGATCGGTGAGACGGGGATCGGGGCGCGTTCCGGCCGTGCGGGAACGGTCATCACGGGAAGGCCGGCGCGAAAGCTTTGTTCCCGCCCGGCGCCCGTCCTGCGACAGATCAGAAAAGAGTGCCGCGACGCCTCTTCTCGAAACTTCGCGGGAAAGCCGAGGTTGGATGGCTATAGGCCGCACGGCGATCCGGCCTGTGCGGTCTCGGAGCCATGCACCGCGCCCCCGTCGTTCCGTGCCGGGCTCTCCCCGCCCCTGTCACGCGGCTGCCGGGCGGGGGCGCCATGATGGGCCTCCCGCGAGACCCCTGATTCCGGGCCCGATGCCGTGAGCGATCCGACCTATCCCCCTCTCGACGTGCTCAAGCCGGTGGCGTTCGGCCTCTGGATCGTCGATAGCGGCCCGATCCACGCCGCCGGCCTGCCGCTGCCCGTGCGCATGAGCGTGGTGCGACTCTCCGACGGCGGCATCTGGCTGCACTCGCCGACCCGCTACGACGCGGGTCTGCACCGCGAGATCGAGGCGCTCGGGCCGATCCGCCACCTCGTGGCGCCCAACGTCGCCCACTGGACCTACCTGAAGGAATGGCAGCGCCGTTGCCCGCAGGCCCTGACCTGGGCCGCGCCGAACCTGCGCCAGCGCCGGCCGGTCCGCCGGGCGGGCCTGCGCCTCGACCGGGATCTCGGCGACGAAGTCCCGCCCGAATGGTCCGGCGACCTGACGCAGGTGATCGTGCCCGGCGGCTTCGGATTCCGGGAGGTCGCCTTCTTCCACGCCGCCTCGGCGACGCTGATCCTGACCGATCTCGTGCTGAACCTGGAGCCGGCCAAGCTCCCGCTCTTCCTGCGCCCGCTCATGCGGATCGCCGGGGCGACCGCGCCCGACGGACGGGCGCCGCTCTATCTCCGGCTCGTGGTGCGCCTGCACAAGCGCGAGGCGGCCCGCGCCGCCGCCAAGCTCCTCGCCCTGTCGCCGGAGCGCGTGGTGTTCAGCCACGGCGCCTGGTTCGACCGGAACGGCACGGGCGAACTGCGCCGCTCCCTCCGCTGGCTGCTCGATTGAGCGAAGGCGGTCAGGCGTTGCCCCGCCCGCGGTGATCGGGATCGACCCCGCCCTCCGGCGTGGTCTCGTTCTCGACATCGCCCTCGACGGTGGAATCGCCTCGGATCGCGTCCGGGTCCGTTCCGGTCAGGCCCTTTGATTGGCCGATGCCCGGATTGCCCTTCAGGTCGGCATCGGTCGGCGTGTCCGTCTTCAGATGCTTCGACATACGAATGTCGCCTCCCGGCGTCTCTCGGTGGAGTCCGGGCAACCGGGGTCCGCGGCGGGTGTTCCGAGCCGGTCCCGCCGCCCCGTCGCCGCGGCGGCGGGCTCCGTCCACAGGAATTCCGTTCCTCCCGAGGCGTTTGCGCGCCCCCGCTCACGGCGCCTGCGGCGTCGTGTCCTCCCGCTGCGCCCGGCGCAGGGCGTCGCGCAACGCGCCCTCGATGAGCAGGGCGGAGCCGTAATGGAACTCGATGTCGAAGGCGTGCCGGGAGTTCATGGAGAGCGAGGCGCTCTGCATAGCGACGAGCCGGCCCGCCTCGTCGAACAGCCCCGAGCCCGAGCCGCCGTAGCCGTCGTTGCAATCGTGGCGGGCACGGCGGATGCCGCCTTCCGTCGGCGGATCGATCCGGCGGATCGTGCAGGTCTCCAGGCTGCTGTCGCCGCGGTAGTTCTGGTGACCGCCGGGGGCGACCAGCGTCACGGGCAGCGAGAGGTCGCCCGTCGACAGGTCGGGGTCGGCGTCCGGCACCGGCTGGCGCGGCCCCTCGGCGGGCTGGGCGAGGCGCAGCAGCGCCCAATCGTCGGTGATGTGAAGACGTGTGGCGTCCGCGGCCACGCCGAGGCGCAGGCTCTCGGCGACGAAGTCGTAGTTGCGGCCGCCGATCTGGAAATAGCAGTCGCCGACCGCCCGCGTGGTCTCGAGCTGCCGGTTGCGGAAGTTGTGCGCGTTCAGCATCACGGTCGAGGCCGTGCCGACCAGCCACGCGGCCGCCGCCTTCTGCGGCACCCCGTCCGGGCGGCGGCACCAGAGGACGCCCGCCCCCGGATAGCGCGCCCGGTCGCCGCTCGTCATGTCGCGGCGCCCGTCATGGGGATAGAGCGCGGCGGTCTCGGTCACGTCCCTTGCCGGCGCGCGGGCCGGTGGACCGGCCTCTCGCGGCGGGTGCGTCGCGTCGTCTCCGACCGCGGCGCCGATCCCGGCCCATGCAAACAGGGCGAGTACGCCGCACACCGCCGGAACGCCCCGCGCACGCTGCCCCTGCGCCATGGCCGACACGCCTCCCGCCTGCCGGGCCGCTTCGCGAGGGCCCGTTGACGACAGTGGTGCGACGGGTCCCAGTCCTGGTCAAGACGATGTCCGCAAGTTGCGACACTACGCCTTGTCACTTTTAGAATTGCCTTATCGTCCCGACAAGAAATGTCCGACCAGCTAAAGACATCTCGACCAATCAAAGCCTAGAAATTATAGGCGAAGGGGCGCTAATAAGTCTTTCATAAGACCGCGGCGATCTAAGAATCCTCTTAGTTCCACGATGCGGCACTTCGAAGGACTTCGAAGCGAGCCTGGAACCTCAGAAAAACGTCTGAGAGATACCGCGAGGCCGAAAGGCGAGGCGGTTCAGTGAGGAGACGCAGGATGAGCAGGTTTGTGACATCGGTCTCGGCCCTGGCGATGCTGGCGCTCGCGCCGGCCGCGCTGTCGAGCGCCGCTTACGCCAACGACAAGCTGGTCGAGTTGTCGAAGAGCGACGACAACTGGGTGATGCCCGGCAAGAACTACGACTCGAACAACTATAGCGAACTGAAGCAGATCAACAAAGGCAACGTGAAGCAGCTTCGGCCGTCTTGGACGTTCTCCACCGGTTTGCTGAACGGCCACGAGGGCGCGCCGCTCGTCGTCGACGGCAAGATGTACATCCACACCTCGTTCCCGAACAACACCTTCGCGCTGGGCCTCGACGACCCGGGCACCATCCTGTGGCAGGACAAGCCGAAGCAGAACCCGGCCGCCCGCGCGGTCGCCTGCTGCGACCTCGTCAACCGCGGCCTCGCCTACTGGCCCGGCGACGGCAAGACCCCGGCGCTGATCCTCAAGACCCAGCTCGACGGCAACGTCGCGGCGCTCAACGCCGAGACCGGCGAGACGGTGTGGAAGGTCGAGAACTCCGACATCAAGGTCGGCTCGACGCTGACCATCGCCCCCTACGTCGTGAAGGACAAGGTGATCATCGGCTCCTCGGGCGCCGAGCTCGGCGTGCGCGGCTACCTGACCGCCTACGACGTGAAGACCGGCGAGCAGATCTGGCGCGCCTACGCCACGGGTCCGGACAAGGACCTGCTGCTGGCCTCCGACTTCAACATCAAGAACCCCCATTACGGCCAGAAGGGCCTCGGCACCGGCACCTGGGAGGGCGATGCCTGGAAGATCGGCGGCGGCACCAACTGGGGCTGGTACGCCTACGATCCGGGCACCAACCTGATCTACTTCGGCACCGGCAACCCGGCGCCGTGGAACGAGACCATGCGTCCGGGCGACAACAAGTGGACGATGACGATCTTCGGCCGCGACGCCGACACGGGCGAGGCCAAGTTCGGCTACCAGAAGACCCCGCACGACGAGTGGGACTATGCCGGCGTCAACGTCATGATGCTCTCCGAGCAGAAGGACAAGGACGGCAAGGCCCGCAAGCTGCTGACCCACCCGGACCGCAACGGCATCGTCTACACGCTCGACCGCACCGACGGCGCGCTGGTCTCGGCCAACAAGCTCGACGACACGGTCAACGTGTTCAAGTCGGTCGATCTCAAGACCGGCCAGCCGGTGCGCGATCCCGAGTACGGCACCCGGATGGACCACCTCGCCAAGGACATCTGCCCCTCGGCGATGGGCTACCACAACCAGGGCCACGACTCGTACGATCCGAAGCGTGAACTGTTCTTCATGGGCATCAACCACATCTGCATGGATTGGGAGCCCTTCATGCTTCCCTACCGTGCGGGCCAGTTCTTCGTCGGCGCGACGCTGAACATGTATCCGGGCCCGAAGGGCGACCGTCAGAACTACGAAGGTCTCGGCCAGATCAAGGCGTACAACGCGATCACCGGCGACTATAAGTGGGAGAAGATGGAGCGCTTCGCCGTGTGGGGCGGCACCATGGCGACCGCGGGCGACCTCGTCTTCTACGGCACGCTCGACGGCTACCTGAAGGCGCGCGACTCCGACACGGGTGACCTTCTCTGGAAGTTCAAGATCCCGTCCGGCGCCATCGGCTACCCGATGACCTACAGCCACAAGGGCACGCAGTACGTCGCCATCTACTACGGCGTCGGCGGCTGGCCGGGCGTGGGCCTCGTGTTCGACCTCGCCGACCCGACCGCCGGCCTCGGCGCGGTGGGCGCTTTCAAGAAGCTCGCCAACTACACCCAGATGGGCGGCGGCGTGATCGTGTTCTCGCTCGACGGCAAGGGTCCCTACGACGATCCGAACGTCGGCGAGTGGAAGTCGGCCGCCAAGTAAGGCCGGCCCTTCGACGGACGAACCTCCCCTCCCCCCTCGCGGGGGAGGGACACGGCTGGGGTGGTGCGGGCCCTCGAACGACCCGCGACCGGGTCCGCACCATCCCGCCCCCGCTCTCCGCAGGCTGTTTCCCCTTCACGTGCCGATGCCCCGGCACGGGCGACGATCTGCACGGGAGATGCGTGGGGGGCAGGCCGGGACGATCCCGACAGGGCGTCCGAGCTGAAAGCCTGAGCCCCGCGCCAAGACGTCATAAGAATAATCCAGAGGAAACGAAGATGTCGCTCGTGAACGGACGCCGCCGCGCGGCCGCCTCGGCCGTCGCCCTAACCGCGGCTCTGACGACCCTGTGCGGGGCCGCCCTGGCGCAGGACAAGAAGGCCGCCGAGGCCGCGAAACCCGATGCCGGGACCCTGCGCGTCTGCGCCGCCGAGCAGCCGCCGCTCTCGATGAAGGACGGCTCGGGGCTCGAGAACCGCATCGCCACCGCCGTCGCCGAGGCCATGGGCCGCAAGGCGCAGTTCGTCTGGCTCGGCAAGCCCGCGATCTACCTCGTGCGTGACGGGCTGGAGAAGAAGACCTGCGACGTGGTGGTCGGGCTCGATTCCGACGATCCCCGGGTGCTCACCAGCAAGCCCTATTACCGCTCGGGCTACGTCTTCCTCACCCGCGCCGACAAGGATCTCGACATCAAGTCCTGGTCCGACCCGCGGCTCAAGGACGTGAGCCACATGGTGGTCGGCTTCGGCACGCCCGGCGAGGCGATGCTCAAGGACATCGGCCGCTACGAGGAGGACATGGCCTACCTCTACTCGCTGGTGAATTTCCGCGCGCCCCGGAATCAATACACGCAGATCGACCCGGCCCGGATGGTGAGCGAGGTCGCCACCGGCAAGGCCGAGGTCGGCGTGGCCTTCGGACCCGACGTCGCCCGCTACGTGCGCGATTCCTCGACCAAGCTGCGCATGACCCCGGTGCCCGACGACACCACCCGCAGCGACGGCCAGAAGATGCCGCAGAGCTTCGACCAGTCGATGGGCGTGCGCAAGGACGACACGGCCCTGAAGGCGGAGCTCGACGCCGCGCTGGAGAAGGCCAGGCCGAAGATCGAGGCGATCCTGAAGGAGGAGGGCGTGCCGGTGCTGCCCGTCTCGAACTGATGGATCCGACGAACGGCACGGCGATCAGGACAATGAGGAACAAGACCAAGACGATGACGAAGCGCACAACGATCGGAACCGCCCTTCTGGGCCTCGTGCTCGCCGGCAGCCTCCTTCCCGCCCTCGCCCAGCCCCAGTCCGGCCCGCAGACGGGCGTCGTGTTCCGCAACACGGTGACCGGCGAGACGCTCGACGTGTCCCAGGGCAAGGAGGGCGGCCGCGACACGCCCGCCGTGAAGAAGTTCCTCGAGACCGGCGAGAACCTCTACATCGACGACAAGTCCTGCCTGCGCAACGGCGAGAGCCTGTTCGCGACCTCCTGCTCCGGCTGCCACGGCCACCTCGCCGAGGGCAAGCTCGGGCCGGGCCTCAACGACAATTACTGGACCTATCCCTCGAACACGACCGATGTCGGCCTGTTCGCCACGATCTTCGGCGGCGCCAACGGCATGATGGGTCCGCACAACGAGAACCTGACGCCCGACGAGATGCTGCAGACCATCGCCTGGATCCGGCACCTCTACACGGGGCCGAAGCAGGACGCGGTCTGGCTCAACGACGAGCAGAAGAAGGCCTACACGCCCTACAAGCAGGGCGAAGTCATCCCGAAGGACGCCAAGGGCCAGTGCAAGCCGCTGGAGGAGTGATCCTTTCGGGTTTCGGGCCGGCTTCGACCGGCGCGATCGAGGGGGCGGACCGTGGGACCACGCCGCGCGCGGCGCGGTCCCCGAGAAGAGCAAGCCCCGAAAAGAGCACGTCTCATAAAGTGGAGGAAACCATGAAGACCACTCTCATCGCCGCCGCGGCCGTCGCCCTCGCCGGACTCGCCGCCCCGGCGCTCGCCTATGACGGCACCAAGTGCAAGGCGCCGGGCAATTGCTGGGAGCCGAAGCCCGGCTTCCCGGAAAAGATCGCCGGCTCCAAGTACGATCCCAAGCACGACCCGAAAGAGCTGAACAAGCAGGCCGATTCCATCAAGCAGATGGAAGAGCGCAACAAGAAGCGGGTCGAGAATTTCAAGAAGACCGGCAAGTTCGAGTACGACGTCAGCAAGATCTCGGCGAATTGAGTTTCTTGGCCCCTCCCCCTTGCGGGGAGGGGTTCGGGGTGGGGGTCGTGCAGGTGGCACCGCTCCGCCTCATCCTGAACCACCCCCACCCCTACCC
>NZ_JBELQE010000138.1:0-3467 GCF_040270385.1 Methylorubrum podarium
CTGCCAGCGGCTGGTGCTCGTCTCCTTCCGCGAAGATCGCCACGTCATCAGGACCGATGTCGTGCTTGGCGATGCGATCCCAGCGCCGATGGATCATGGCCGGTCCGCCCCAGATCCGGAAGGCGTTCCAAAAGCGGTCATCCTTGAAGCCGACGTAGTGGACGCAGCGGGGAGGAAGCATTCCACAGCCTAAGGGCAGGGCTCGGGCTGCGCGAGCGGATCTTGCCGCCGCCGCTCACCCTGCGACCATGGAGACGCGCCCTTGGTCGCGGTACCGCCGCAACTGCGCGCCAAACGCCCCCTCGCTCGAGCCGGGCCGAAGGGGGAAACATGTTCGGGGCAGAGGTCTTCGTGGCGGTCGCGGGCGTTGTTGGTGCGATCGCGTTCATGCTGGCGGGGCGGCCCGCTTCCGATCGCTTCCTGCCATGGTGAGGCAGCGGCGCGACCGGGCCGCCTACCATGCTCGGAACGACCGCCCCATCCCCCAGACCCCGGCGGTGCCGGACAGAGCCAAGGCAACGGGCAGGAAGTGCCACCACCTGCCCGGTTTCACTTGAGGACGCGGACGCTCTTCGAAGATCGCAATGTAGCGCTCAAGCTGCTCAACCGGCGAGGCTTCCGGGTCTTAGGTCATCTCCCATCTCGACGGGTCGCCACCTCCCAGATCGGGATGCCCACCGGTGCGCCCGCCACGTTGCGGTATCCGCTCACGTTGCCGAACAAGATCCGGTTCGGTTCGATGCCGACGGCCTTGTGACCGCCCGTCATCATCAGTCCGCCTTCGTGGAGGTTGGCCCATGCGGTTGCGGCGAGATACCGGCCGGGTGGGGAGCCCGGGCGGAACGCGCCACAGGCATTGCGCCATTCAACCGCCAGGCTCGTAAGCGGCCCGGGTGTGGGTTCGGGAAGGAGCGTCGACGCTGCGGGTCGGAAAAGGCCGACGGCGTAGGGGCAATGGGTTGCTCCAGGCTTACCGATCACTGGGGCTTGAGCGTTCCCCGCTCGCACCAAAAGGATCGCGGCGGGAGCCGCATTCCGCTTCGTTCCGAGCCCGCTGATATCGTTGTCGAGCGCCGAGGTCGCGAACGGGCCTGCCTTCACGGCAGCGGCCAAGTTAATCCTGTCGTTGTCTCTGCCAAATCGATGGACTGGCGGAGCCATCTTGTTCAGCATCGCACATGAAGAGGTAAATGTATTCGCGCGGCTTAAACATGAAATTTACCAAAAATAAGCAATTTCATCGCACCACCGATCCAACTTAATCTGTTTCTCAGCGATCCGTAGCGAATTGCTCCAGGGGAGGTGCTGAGCATGTTGAGCCGGGCAGGTTTTGGGCGGTATCTACGGTGGACACGTTCGCCATGGCCGCTGGCAGCGCTGAACCTCCTGTGTGTGGTCGGCCTCTGTGCCGTCTCGGCTTTCATGCTCTGGGACATGCGCCGTGATGCCGAGCGTCGTGCAACAGCGGCCGCGCAGAGCCTCGTCCAGGTGCTCAGCCGCGATATCGCCCGCAGCGTCGCGATGTATGACCTCTCGCTGCGCGCGATCGTCGATGGCTGGCGCCTGCCAGCCGTCATGAACGCTGATCCGGAGACGCGCCAGCTCATCCTGTTCGACCGAGCCGCAAACGCTGAGAACTTCGGCCACACGCTCGTGTTCGACCGCACCGGCAAACTGATCATCAGCTCGAAGTCCCCTAACCCCGAGCCGCTCAGTTACGCGGACCGCGAGTACTTCCAGTACCATGCTACCCACACGGATTTAGGCCTGCACGTCAGCGCACCCATCGTGTCACGGCTCACCGGCCGGTGGGCGCTGATTATCAGCCGCCGCCTGTCCAACCCGGACGGCTCCTTCGCCGGCGTGGTGCTCGGCTCGATCTATCTCGACTACTTCCGCCAACTGTTTGCGGCCATAGATCCGGATCACGCCGGTTCGGTAACCCTGTATGGGCCCGGCGGCACCATCGTCATGCGTGAGCCCTTCGACGAGCAACTGGTGGGGCGCAGCGTCTCGGCCACCGATAGCTACCAGGGCATGCTGCAAACCCGGCAGGGCGTGTTCACAGGCCCGGCCATGATCGGCGAGGGCACACGCACCTTCGCATTTGCGCAGGTCGGCGAGTTGCCGCTGCAGCTGAGCATCGCGCTGACGGCCGAGGACATCTACGCGGCTTGGTGGCAGAAGGCGCTCGTGCTCGCAGCTGTGGTTCTGAGCCTGTGCGCCACCACCGTCGTGCTGACCACGCTTTTCCGGCGCGAGTTGACCCGGCGCAGGGCGGCGCAGCGCGCAACCGCCGCGCTGAACGCCGAGTTGCAGAAGCTGGCCAGTACGGACGCTCTGACGGGACTCGGCAACCGGCGTCGATTCGACGAAGTGCTGGCGCGTGAGTGTCAGCGGGCGACGCGCACCGGCAAGCCCCTGTCACTGCTGATTTTAGACGCCGATCACTTCAAAGGCTTCAACGATCGTTATGGGCATCAGCAGGGTGATGCGGCGCTGCAACTGATCGCCCAGGCGATGCATGGCACAATCCACGCGTCCTCGGACACCGCTTACCGCATAGGCGGCGAAGAGTTTTCGGTCATTCTGCCGGATACTGACGAGCCCGGTGCTGAAGCGGTGGCCAACCGCATCCGGCAGGTGGTACTCGCACAGGCGATGCCCCATGCCGGTAATTCGCATGGCCTGGTAACGGTCAGCTGCGGGGTTGCTTCGATACCGGCAGTTCGGGACATCGACCCGGTTGCCCTGATCGCGGCGGCAGATGCTGCCCTCTACGAGGCCAAGCGCCGCGGACGTAACCAGGTTCGAACCTCCACATCAGCCGGCCGCCACGTCTTCGTCATCGAAGGCGGACGGTAAGCTCAGGGCGACCGTGGTGGAACTCCCCTCAACAGAGGCACCCAGCGATCGCGTCCGCTCATCGCAACGGAAACGCCTACGCCACCAGTATACCGCACCGCGACGGTACACGTTGGAACAAATCGTCAACGGCCTGCCCTTGTGGACACGCGCGTGCAACAGCTCTGCGTACGATCGGCGCAGCCGCGAGAGCGGCCGATCACGGATCGCGATCAGATCAATGACTTAGCTGAGGCTTGGCTGGGGCGCCAGGATTCGAACCTGGGAATGGCGGTACCAAAAACCGCTGCCTTACCACTTGGCGACGCCCCATCGGCTCCAAGCCGCCGGTTGTCTAGACGGGCCGGGCAGGGCTGGCAACCGGCTTGAGCGGATCCGCCGCTTTCGACCGGCGTGGCGGGCTCCGGGCCGACATCACGTGCCGATCGGGCGCCCCTGCACCGGATCGGCGTGAGGTCCTATGCTCCGGTCGAACGGGAGAAGCGCGATGGCGATGGATGAGCGGGTGGCGGTCGTGACAGGGGCCGGGTCCGGCATCGGGCGGGCGGTCGCGCTCGGGCTGGCGCGGGCGGGGTGGCGGCTGGTGCTGGCCGGTCGGCGGG
>NZ_JBELQE010000011.1:0-6502 GCF_040270385.1 Methylorubrum podarium
CCCCTTGGCCCCCTTTGGCCCGCTCTTCCCGAGGCTGCCCTCCGATGCCTTTCGCCGCAACGATTCCGGTCACGGCCGTGCTGGCGCTCGCCCTGATGACGGGCGGCGCGGCCTGGGCGGCGGATGCCGGCAGGGTCCGCCCGCGCGCAGTCCACTGCCCCGACGACGTCCGCTGCCGCCGCCCGCCGGGACCGCCGGACCGGGACATCCGCCCGCTGATCGATCCGCTTGGGCGTCCCTGCGGCTACCGCTGGCGGGAGACGCCGTCCGGCCCCCGGCGCGTCCGCGTCTGCTTCTGAGCCGGCGATGGCGCCGCGCCCGGTCATCCCCGCCCTTCTCCTTCTCGTCGTCTCCCACGCGGTCGCGGCCCAGCCCCTCTCTGACGCCTCCGCCTGCCCCGCCCTGTTCGCGGACGGCCGGGCGCCGGTTCTCACCAATCCGAAGCTGTCGGACCGGGCCGTCCCGCTCTGCTTCGACGCCTTCGCCGTGCTGCATTCGGGCGTCTCGCGCACGCCGCTCTACGCGGCCGAGCGCCTGACGCGCCGGAGCGTCTCCGCCGCCCGGCGGGTCGAGCGCGCCGACGCCTTCCACGACGAGGACCGCCTGCCCGAGGACGACCGGGCGAGCCTGTCCGACTACGTCCGCAGCGGCTACGACCGCGGCCACCTCGCGCCCGCCGGCGACATGCCGAGTGCGGTCGCCCAGGCCGAATCCTTCAGCCTCGCCAACATCGTGCCCCAGAACCGGGCGCTGAACCGCGGCCTCTGGGCGGCGATCGAGGAGAGCGTGCGCCGGCTCGCCACCGAGCGCGGCGAGATCTTCGTCGTGACCGGCCCGATCTTCGAGGGACGCTCGGTCGGCGCGATCAAGGGACGGGTGCTGGTGCCGACCCAGCTGTTCAAGGCGATCTACGACCCGCGCACCGGCGAGGCCGGGGCCTATCTCGCACCGAACAGGGCGGGCGCGGAGTGGCGCGCGGTCCCGCTCAAGACCGTGCAGGACCTGGCCGGGCTCGACGTGTTCCCGGCCCTGTCCGAGGCGGCGAAGGCCAAGGCGATGGCCCTGCCCGAGCCGCAGGAATTCTCCCGCGACGGCCACGGTCACGGGCACGAATCCTTCGCCGACTTCCTCAAGCAACTCGCCGCCGACGCGTTGCGCCGGCTCTGGCGCGAACTGATGCGCGCGATCTTCTGAGCGAACCTGTGAGGAGGCCCCGATGCCGCGCCGCAAAGCCGATGCCCTCCCCTTCCGCCCCTTCGCGGAGGATGCGGGCGTGCAGACCTTCGCCGGTTTCTCGATCGAGAACGGCACGCGCCGGATCGCCCTGCACGGCAGCCTCGACCTCACCCGAGACCGGGAGGGCCTGCGCCGGGCGAAGGCCCTGAAGACCCTACTCGACGCGGTGGTCGCCGTCCTCGAATCGGAGGATCTGCCGGACGCGGTGCCCGACGAGCCGGAGACGGCCGAGCCGGTGCGAAACCCCTTCGCCTGAGGTTCCTTCGCCCGCCGTCCGGCATCGCGCCGAGGCCCGGCGGTTCACCTTATCCTTGCCGGATCCTTGCCGGGCGGCGCCTTGCCCCTGCCGGGCGGCCCTGATACTCGGACACGAAATTCTTCATCCGCGAGCGGACGGCGCCCCGCGCGGCATGGCTCGGGCATTTTCGCTCGATCCGGCCGGCCGCGCGCGAGCGGCCACGCATCCGCGACTGCCGGCCCGACCGGCATCCACGCTTCACGCAGGACGAACGCACATGGCCCGCGAATTCATCTACCACATGCGGGGTCTGACCAAGACCTATGTCGGGGGCAAGAAGGTCCTCGAGAACGTCAACCTGTCCTTCTACCCCGATGCCAAGATCGGCGTGCTCGGCGTCAACGGCGCCGGCAAGTCGACCCTGCTCAAGATCATGGCCGGCATCGACAAGGACTGGACCGGCGAGGGCTTCGTCGCGCAGGGCGCCCGCGTCGGCTACCTGCCGCAGGAGCCGCAGCTCGATCCGAACAAGTCGGTCCGCGAGAACGTGATGGAGGGCGTGGCCGAGAAGCAGGCGCTGCTCGACCGCTACAACGAACTCGCCATGAACTACTCCGAGGAGACGGCGGACGAGATGACCGCCCTCCAGGACCAGATCGAGGCCCAGAACCTCTGGGAGCTCGATTCCAAGGTCGATCAGGCGATGGAAGCGCTCGGCTGCCCGAGCGACGAGCAGCCAGTCGCGACCCTGTCGGGCGGTGAGCGCCGCCGCGTGGCGCTCTGCAAGCTGCTGCTGTGGGAGCCGGAACTGCTGCTGCTCGACGAGCCGACCAACCACCTCGACGCCGAGACCGTGAACTGGCTCGAAGGGCACCTGCGGCAATATCCGGGCGCGATCCTGATCGTCACCCACGACCGCTACTTCCTCGACAACGTGACGAGCTGGATCCTCGAGCTCGACCGCGGCAAGGGCATTCCCTACGAGGGCAACTACTCCTCCTGGCTGGTGCAGAAGCAGAAGCGCCTGGAGCAGGAGGGCCGCGAGGACATGGCCCGCCAGCGCGCCATCGCCCGCGAGACGGAGTGGATCTCGGCCTCGCCGAAGGCCCGCCAGAGCAAGTCGAAGGCGCGCATCACCCGCTACGAGGAGCTGGTCGCCAAGCAGCAGCAGAAGGTCGACGCCACCGCGCAGATCGTCATCCCGATCACCGAGCGGCTCGGCCAGAACGTCATCGAGTTCAAGCACCTGAACAAGGCCTACGGCGACCGGCTCCTGATCGAGGATCTCTCGTTCAAGCTGCCGCCGGGCGGCATCGTCGGCGTGATCGGCCCCAACGGCGCCGGCAAGACGACCCTGTTCAAGATGATCACCGGCGTCGAGAAGCCGGATG
This sequence comes from Methylorubrum podarium, assembly GCF_040270385.1. Lineage (NCBI taxonomy): Bacteria > Pseudomonadati > Pseudomonadota > Alphaproteobacteria > Hyphomicrobiales > Methylobacteriaceae > Methylorubrum > Methylorubrum podarium. Next base: position 2,866 of record NZ_JBELQE010000011.1, read on the forward strand.
GCGGCGCGATCGAGATCGGCGAGAGCGTCCATCTCGGCTACGTCGACCAGTCCCGCGACGCGCTCGATCCGAACGCGACGGTCTGGCAGGAAATCTCGGGCGGCAACGACATCCTTTACTTCAACAAGCGCGAGATCAATTCCCGCGCCTATTGCGCGGCCTTCGCCTTCAAGGGCGGCGACCAGCAGAAGAAGGTCGGCGTGCTCTCCGGCGGCGAGCGCAACCGCGTCCACCTCGCCGCGACCCTGCGCAAGGGCGGCAACGTGCTGCTCCTCGACGAGCCGACCAACGACCTCGACATGGAGACCCTGCGGGCGCTCGAAGAGGGCCTGGAGGATTACGCGGGCTGCGCGGTGATCATCAGCCACGACCGCTGGTTCCTGAACCGCGTCGCGACCCACATCCTCGCCTTCGAGGGCGACAGTCACGTCGAGTGGTTCGAGGGCAACTTCTCCGACTACGAGGCCGACAAGAAGCGGCGCCTCGGGACGGATTCGCTGATCCCGAAGAAGCTGAAGTACAAGAAGTTTTCGCGCTGACCGCCGCCTCTCCTCCCCGCAAGGGGAGGGGAATGCCTCACCACCACGCCCGGCCCGCCCCGAGCGGCGGCAGGCCGAGATGCGCCGCGACCGATGCGCCGATATCCGCGAAGCTGTCGCGCCGCCCGATCGGGCCCGGCGCCAATGCCGGCCCGAAGGCCAGGACCGGCACCTGCTCGCGGGTGTGCTCGGTGCCGGTCCAGGTCGGGTCGTTGCCGTGGTCGGCGGTGACGACGCAGAGGTCGCCCGGCCGCAGTGCCGCCCGGATCTCGGGGAGGCGGGCGTCGAAGGCTTCGAGTTCGGCGGCGTAGCCCGGCACGTCGCGGCGGTGGCCGTGCTCGGTGTCGAAATCCACCAGGTTGAGGAAGACGAAGCCGCCATCCGGCAGGCCGGCGAAGGCGTCGAGCGCCGCGTCGAGGCAGGCGGCGTTGCCCGCGGGCTTGATCTCGCGGCCAGTGGCGCGGTGGGCGAAGATGTCGCCGATCTTGCCGACGCTCACCACCGCGCGGCCGGCGGCGTCCAACACGTCGAGCAGCGTGCCGGGGGGCGGCGTCAACGAAAAGTCCTTGCGGCGGCTGGTGCGGTGAAAGCCCTCCGCCGCGCTGCCGAGGAACGGCCGGGCGATCACCCGGCCGACGCGGTAGGGGTCGCAGAGTTCGCGCGCGATCCGGCAGGTCTCGTAGAGCCGCTCCAGCCCGAACGCCTCCTCGTGGGCGGCGATCTGCAAGACGCTGTCGGCCGAGGTGTAGCAGATCGGCCGGCCCGTCCGGACGTGCTCGGCCCCGAACCGGTCGATGATGGCGGTGCCCGAGGCGTGGCGGTCGCCGAGGATGCCGGGAAGCCCGGCCCGGGCGATCAGCGCCGCGGTCAGCTCCGCCGGGAAGGCGGGGTGGGTGTCGGGGAAGTGGCCCCAGGCCTCCCGCACCGGGACGCCCGCGATCTCCCAGTGGCCGGACGGCGTGTCCTTGCCGGCGGCGGTCTCGACGGCGTGACCCCACAGGGCCTGCGGCGCGCCCGCCGGAGCGAGCCCCGGCGGGACCCGGCCGGTCGCCCCCTCGCAGGCGAGGCCGAGGCCCAGCGCCGCTAGGTTGGGCAGGCGCAACGGGCCCGCGCGCAGGCCGGGCCGGTCGCCGCGCCCGGCGGCGCAGGCCTCCGCGATGTGGCCGACCGTGTCGGAGCCGGCATCGCCGTAGTGTTCCGCATCCGGGGCGCCGCCGATGCCGACGGAATCGAGGACGATGAGGAGCGCGCGGGCCATGGGTTCAGGCCGGCTCGATCTCGGCGGTGGTCGCCGCGTCCATCTCGAAGGCCGCGGCGAACAGGGTGCGGGTGTACTCGGTCTTCGGCGCCGAGAAGATGTCTTCGGCCGGCCCCTCCTCCACCACCTGCCCGTGCTGCATCACCATGACGTAGTTCGACAGCGCGCGGACCACCTTGAGGTCGTGGCTGATGAACAGGTAGGCGATGCCCCGCTCCCGCTGCAGGTCGCGCAGCAGCGTCACGATCTGCGCCTGGACCGAGCGGTCGAGGGCCGAGGTCGGCTCGTCGAGGACGACGAAGCGGGGCTTCAGGACGATGGCCCGGGCGATGGCGATCCGCTGGCGCTGGCCGCCGGAGAATTCGTGCGGGTAGCGATCCATCGCCGCCGGGTCGAGGCCGACATCGGTCAGCGCCTTCGCCACCAGGGCGCGGCGCGCGGCGGCACCCTTCACCTGCCCCTGCACTTCGAGCCCCTCGGCGACGATGTCGCCCACCGACATCCGCGGCGAGAGCGAGCCGTAGGGGTCCTGGAAGACCACCTGCATGTCCTTGCGCAGGGGCCGCATTCCGCGCGGGTTGCGATCCTCGATCCGCTGGCCGAGGAAGACGATCGGCCCCTCGGATTCGGTGAGCCGCAGCAAGGCGAGACCGAGCGTGGTCTTGCCCGAGCCGGATTCGCCGACGACGCCGACGGTCTCGCCCGCCCGCACCGTGAGCCGCACCCCGTCGACCGCCTTGACGTGGCCGACGGTGCGCCGGAGCAGCCCCGCCTTGAGGGGAAACCACACCTTGAGCGGCCCGGCCTCGACCAGCTGCTCGGCCTGCGCGGGCACGGGGTTCGCCCGGCCGGTGGGCTCGGAGGCCAGCAGACGCCGGGTGTATTCGTGCTGCGGCCGGGTGAAGACCTGTGCCACCGGGCCGGCCTCGACGATGCGGCCGGCGAGCATCACGCAGACTGAGGTGGCGATGCGGCGGACGATGCCGAGATCGTGGGTGATGAACAGCATCGCCATGCCGAGCCGCTTCTGCAGGTCGGCGAGCAGCGCCAGGATCTGCGCCTGCACGGTGACGTCGAGGGCGGTGGTCGGCTCGTCGGCCACCAGCAGGTCGGGCTCGCAGGCGAGCGCCATGGCGATCATCACCCGCTGGCGCTGCCCGCCCGACAGCTCGTGCGGGTAGGCGCCGAGCCGCCGCTCGGCGTCGCGGATGCCGACGAGGTCGAGCAGTTCGAGGATCCGCTTGCGCGCGGCCTTGCCCTTCAGGCCGCGGTGGATCTCCAGCACCTCGCCGATCTGGCGCTGGATGGTGTGGAGCGGGTTGAGCGAGGTCATCGGCTCCTGGAACACCATGGTGATGTCCGCGCCGCGCACCGCGCGCATCTCGCGCTCGGGCAGCGTCAGGAGATCGCGCCCCTTGAACAGGATCTTGCCGCCCGGGTGATGCGCCGCGCCGTCGAGGAGGCGCAGGATCGACAGCGCCGTCACCGACTTGCCGGAACCGGATTCGCCCACCAGCGCCAGGGTCTCGCCCCGCGCGATGGCGAAGCTGACGCGGTCGACCGCCAGCGTCTCGCGCGCGCCGCCCCGGAAGGCGACCGAGAGATCCTCGACGGTCAGCAGCGTATCGGACATCGAACCCCGGCGGAGAAAGTCGGCCCGCCGTCCGGCAGCGGGGCGGGACGGGGGTTATAGCGCGCGGGGCGGGTGACGCGAATTTTCTTGAAGTCGCAAGCCCCCTCCCTCTCCCCTCCGCGGGAGAGGGTGGCCCCCGAAGGGGGTCGGGTGAGGGGAGCGCCGCTTCCGGAAAGACCTGAGCCGCCCCCTCTCCCGCCCGCTCGC
>NZ_JBELQE010000012.1:0-4282 GCF_040270385.1 Methylorubrum podarium
CAGCCCCCGCAACCAAACACACACACTACGACGACCACCATCACATCGACACACAGCCCGCTGACCGGAAAAGGCAGCGGGCTTTTCGTCGTTCAGGGCATCGCGAACAGTGGCCACGACCCAAGAGGGGAGGGGGCCTCGGACTGGCCCCTCGGTACTCCGGCAACGCGCCGGCCGAGTGCCGGCGGTTCGACGGGCGCGGCCCTCACGGGCCGTCGCGGCTCGGAGCGGGCCGATAGGCCTCCGCCGGGAGATCGCGCGACAGGCTCTCGCCGGTCGAGCGGCCCGGCGCCGGGCTCGGCATCAGGCCGCCGCCCGCGCCCTCCGCCGGTTTGGGCACGTCGGTGATGTAGCGCTGCGCTCCCCCCGGAGGCGGACCCGCGGCCGGCGGTTCGGTCGCCGGGGCGGCGCCCTGCGGTGCGGTGGGAGCGAGGTAGCGGCGGCCGCCGCTGTCCGGCGCCGTCGGCGTCGGCGGCCGGAGCGGCGGCGCGGCCTGCGGCTGGACGGGCGGGGCCGGCTTCGGTGCAACCTCTTGCGGCGGCTCGGCCGGCGCGGGCCGGGCCGCCTGCTTCTTGGACGGAGCAGGTTTTTCACGCCGGACGGCGGATGGGCGCGGGCGGGCCGGCGTGGAACGGGCGCCGGGTTCGCCGGGCAGGCTGATGGTCATCCGCTCGACCGCGCCGACGAGATCGTCGAGGCTCGCCTGCGCCGTGCGGCACAGCCGGATCCGCAGCGAGAGGGCGCGCCGGCCCGCGGTCGGCGTGACCGAGGCGTCGAACAGGCCGCCTCGGCTCGCGACGCGCTGGGCCGTGCTCGCCCGCTCGAACCACTGCCACGCGTAGAGGCAGTCGGTCCCGAGGGCGAGGCCGACCGGGCCGTAGCCGTTGCGCCGCGGCGCGACGACGCGAAGGGACTGGCCCGGAAACCGGACGGCGATCTCGCCCTCGATGCCGAACTGGCTCGGTTTGGCGAGCCGCGGCGGAAAGGCGAGCAGGAGGTCGCCGGTCTCGTTTCGCAGGGCCACCTCGGCATGGTTGCGGCCGTCGCCGCCCTCGAAGCGGATGCGCTGGTCGAACCCGTCGCGCAGGCGGGTCTCGACCACGCCCGCGACCGGGCCGGCGCCGGGCAGGCGCAGCACCGGCGCGGACTGGGCCAGGACGGGATCGGCGCCGGCGAGGAGCAGGGCCGAAACGGCGAGAGGCCCGAGCAGACGCGATCTCACGGAAACCCTTTCCCGTTCGGCCCGGCTCCGGAGGAGAGGCGGGAGGGCACGGAGAAGCGGTCGCTCTCCGGGCTCGCCGCGGCCCGGCCGCGCTCGGCCTGCTGATCCTGCCACAGCGTGCCGGGCGGCGGAGGGGCGAGGCCCTCCGGCTTGTCGAGGCCGTTATAGCCCGGCAGCAGCGCGAAGCCGTAGCGCTCGTAGGGCATCGCGCCCGCCCCGTTCACCCGCCGCGCCACCAGGGGCGGACGCGCGGTCACGGGTTCGCGGGCATAGGTGCCGGGCGCGACCGGGTCGGAGAGCGCCCGCTGCAGCGAGGTGGGCGGGTAGCGCAGGGAATTGTCGAGGGGCACGCTGAGCGGGAACTCGTTGCGCTGGACCGCGGGCGGCACCGTGCCGCCCTGGGCGCCGACACCGGCCGCGTCCGGCCGGGGCACCCGGCCGTAGGAGGGGGCGTCGGGCTTCGGCTCGGGCCTCGCCTGAGCGGCGGAGCGGGCGGGGGGCGGCTGCGGACCCGCGCAGGGCAGCGGCGGCCCGCCGGGATCCTCGCGGAACAGCATGTCGACGACCTTGGGGAACAGGCCGTCGTAGCGGTTCACCACCTCGAGATAGGGGCGCTGGCGCTTGAGCCGCTGCAGGGTCAGGGCGTAGCCGAACACCGTGGTCTCGCTCGGCATCCAGGCCACCGCGCGCTGGAACCATTCGAGCGCGGTGTCGAACTGGCAGGAATTGTAGGCGTACCACGCCAGCCCCTGCGCGCCCTCGCCGGAGGCGGAGGCGATCACGACCTTGGCGTAGCGCTCGATCCGGGCCGGCTCGATGAAGGGCGGGTTGGCGAGCGTCAGCTTGCGCTCGAGCACGTCGATGAACAGCAGCTCGTTGCCGACGAAGCGGTCGCGCCAGGCATAGGCGACCTCTTCCGCCTCGCGCAGCATGTTGAGCTCGCGCAGGGTGTGGGCGAGGCCGTGGGCGACCATGGCGTCGCCGCCGCGGCCGATGGCGAGCTTGAACCATTCCAGCGCCTCCCGGAACTGGCGCCGCTTGTAGGCGTACCAGCCGAGCAGGCCGGTCTGGCTCGGGTCGCCGCTCTTGCGGGCATAGGTCTGGAAGGCGGTGAGGTCGGCGAGCGTCGGCGTCTGGGCCGGCTCGTCGTGCAGGAAGGCGGCGATGCGCGCGCGGGTGATGTCGAGGCGGATCGCGTCGAATTCCGAAGCGCCCTCCTGACTCGAGCGTCCCATGGCGATCAGCCGCTCGGCCTGATCCATCTTGAGATGGCTCATCGCCTTCTGGATCGTGGCGAGCCGCGCGCCGGCATCCGCGCTGCCGTCGAGGACGGACTTGTAGAGGTCGTAGGCGTCCTCGCCCGCCCCCGTCACGGCGAGCGCGTCGGCGATGATCCAGAGGCTTTCGAGGTCGGACGGGTCGAGGGCGCCGGGATCGGCCCGGTAGAGGGCGACCACCTCCTCGGACGTCTTGCCCGGCGCGTTCCGCTCCGCGGCGGCCTTGATGCTGTTGCGGAACTCCGCCCGGCGGAGCTTGCGCGCGAGTTCCTCCGAGGGCTGCCAGTTCGGCTCCAGGGAGCGGCGCGCGGCGATGGCGGCGCGCAGATCCTGGAAGCGCCCGGCGGTGAAGAGATCCCACAGCGGCGCCTCCTCGGGCGGGCTCGGCTGCAGGGTGTCGAGGTCGGCGGGCTCGGTCCAGCCCGGATAGAGCCGCTTCAGCCGCGCGATCTCGGCCTTCATCCGCGCGGTCTGCTTCTGCGAGGCGTAGTAGCGCAGCGCGCTCTCATCGACCATGCCGGGCGTCCCGCCGGTCTCGGGATCGACCAAGATCGCGGGCGCGCGGGCGCCGTCGCCGTAGACGATGCGCGGGGCCGCCTCGGGCGGCGCGCCCTGGGCCGCGGCGGGCATCGCGCCGGCGAGCAGGGCGAGGGCGGCGAGGGAGGTCAGGACTTCACGCATGACGGATACCGCATCCGGGCCGCGATCAGCGCGAGGAGGTGGAGGGTCGTCGGATAGTAGTTCTGATTGTCCTGCACCGTCCTTAAGGACTCGGGAAACGGTGTGCCGTCGGCGGCGCAGGCGGTCAGCGCGGGGATCGCCGTGTAGCCCGGCTCGCTCAGCCACTCGACCGGCCGCCCGTCGCGGGTGTCGACGATCGGCAGGCGCTCGCGGTCGATCCCGCCCCACAGCGTCTTGAACGGGGCGTAGTCCTCCGGCCGCCCGACCCCGGCCCAGGCGAGATAGAGCGGCACGCGGATCGCGTTGTAGGAGAACAGCGGCGGGAAGCCGTCGGCGGGGCGAAGGGCCTCCTTGGCCGAGATCCACTCGGTCGGCAGGCTGCTCGGGCCGAAGCGCGACTGGCGCAGGAAGTCGAGGCCGCTGCGGATCAGCGAAGCCCAGTCGTATTCGGGGGCGACGATCGGCAGCCGCTGGAAGGCGGGAAAGACCCAGTAGGACAGGTTGATGAGCGGGCCGTCGGCGCGGTCGCGGGCCGAGAAGCCGGAGACCGCCGGCAGCAGGACCGGCCCGTGCGGATCCTTGAACAGGATGGTCTTGCGGCCGAACTCGACGGCGATGCGGCGCGCGGCGGTGCGGTAGGAGGGCTCGCCCCAGGCCTCCGCCGCCTCGGTCAGCGCCCAGGCGACCAGGATGTCGCCGTCGGTGGCGTTGTTCATGTCGGCCACCGCCGGGCGGTGGTCGGGCGCCCAGCGCCACGCCAGCAACTCGTCGGAGCGCACCATCAGGTTGGCGCGGGTCCAGCCCCAGATCCGCTCGAAGGCGGGCCGGTCGCCGGCCGCGACCGCGATCAGCATGCCGTAGCCCTGGCCCTCGCTGTGGCTGATCATGCCGTTGGCGGTGTCGACGATCCGGCCCTGCTCGGTGACGAAGCGCGCGCGGTAGGCGCGCCACGCCGCCTCGTCGCCGAGCGTGTTGGCGAGCGCTGGGCCGGTGTCGCTCCGCGCCGGCGTCTCGGGGCGCGGCGGGCTCGGCAGGGCGGTCGCGGGCGGCACCGTGGTGGCCTCCGTTTGTTGGGAAGGCTGCGGCTGGGGGGGCTGCGGGG
>NZ_JBELQE010000013.1:0-3947 GCF_040270385.1 Methylorubrum podarium
TGGCGGGGGTGACGTCGATGATCTCGTAGCGGGCGAACAGGCCCTCGGCGGTGGCGATGTCGGCGCCGCTCTCGATCGCCGAGGTGGTCGGCCCGGCTGCCGGCAGGATCGAGCACCCCGACACCGCCGCGGCGGTGAGGAGGGCTATGGCTAGAGCGCGCATTCAGGCCGCCTGACGGTTTCTCTCATCGGGTGGGTAGCCGAAAGCGGCCAAGCTGTCCGTGGCGAGGCCGCCACACCGGGCGGGGGAGCACGGAAACCGTCGGCCTTTCCCCGAAGCTCACACCTCTCCCGCGCTCTCCGACGGCGATCCGTTTCCCTGCGAGAAACGCAACCCTGGCGCGAGGATGGTCCTGCGGCGGGGATCCCCTAATTGTCCGTGGCCGGCCAAGCCTGCAGGGCGCGGCCCCACGAACGATTCGCGGCGTGCGGCACCGGCCCTCGTCGCCCGTCCCGGAGCCGTCTTGTTGGAACGCGCGTCCTTTCGACGAACCGGCAGCTGCTTCGTCGGAAAGCGCACTTAGGAGCCGGATGACCGATCCTCGATCCACCGCCCCGACCGTCCTCGTCGTGATGGGCGTCTCCGGCTCCGGCAAGAGCACGGTGGCCGCCTTGCTGGCCGAGCGGCTCGGCTGGATCTTCGCCGACGGCGACGACTTCCACACGCCCGACAGCATCGCCCGGATGCGCGACGGGCACCCCCTCGACGACGCGGCGCGGCGGCCGTGGCTCGCCCGCATCCGCGCCTGGATCGACGCGCGGCTCGCGGCCGGGGAGAACGCCGTCGTCGCCTGCTCGGCCCTGAAGCGTGCCTATCGTCAGGCCCTGACCGGCGTTTCCCCCCGGGTCCGTATCGTCTTCCTGGAGGGGAGCCGGGCGGTCATCCAAGATCGCGTCCGCGCGCGCCACGGCCACTTCATGCCGGCCAGCCTCCTCGACAGCCAGTTCGCCGCCCTCGAACCGCCGGGGCCGGAGGAAGACCCGATCACGGTCGGCATCGAGGAGAGCCCCGACGCCATCGTCGCGGCGGTCGTCGCGCGGCTCGGCATCCCGGCGGACGACATCTGCGGATAGGAAAGCGCATGGACATCGACCTCGTCGTCTCCGACGTCGACGGAACGCTCGTCACCGACGACAAGCGGCTCACCCCGGCCGCGATCGAGGCGGTGCGGCGCCTCGGCGTGGCGGGAATCGGCTTCACCCTGGCCTCCAGCCGTCCGCCGGTCGGCCTGCGCCACCTCGTCGAGGCGCTCGATCTGCGGCTGCCGCTGGGCGCCTTCAACGGCAGCACCGTCTGCACGCCCGATCTCCGGCCGCTGTCGGAGCGGCTGATCCCCGAGGCGGTGGCCCGAGAGGCGGCCGCGCGTCTCGACGCGGCCGGGATCGATCTCTGGGTGTTCGCCGACGGCGCCTGGAACCTGCGCGACGGTCAGGCCCCCTACACCGACCTGGAGCGCCGCACCCTGCGGACCGAGCCGAACGTGGTGCCGGACCTGTCGCCCCTGCTGGCACGCGCGGCCAAGATCGTCGGGGTGAGCCGCGACCATGCCGGGCTCGCCCGCGTGGAGGAAGCGCTGGCGGCGGAGCTCGGCGGGCGGGCCGCCGTGCATTGCTCGCAGCCCTACTACCTCGACGTGACGCCGCCCGGTATCGACAAGGGCAGCTTCGTCGCCGATCTCGGCCGGCAGCTCGGCATCCCGCGGCAGCGAATCGCCACGCTGGGCGACGCGGCCAACGACATCGCCCTGTTCCGGGAGAGCGGCCTGTCGATCGCCATGGGCAACGCCGCCCCCGCCGTGCGGCAGGCGGCCTCGAGGGTGACCCTCGGCAACGACGAGGACGGATTCGCCCACGCGATCAACCAATTCGTGTTCGGCGACACCTGACCGGCGCGCGCGAGGCCGGGGAGGGGCCGCTGTGCCTTCTCTGCGACAGGGTCGGCCTCGCGGACTTCGCCGTCCTCAGGGATTCGCCCTGCCTCCACGTTCCCGCCTCAATTGGCCCCGACCCAGGTGAGACAAACTGAGCCGTAACGCGTGATCCTCGCGAGGCTCCCGCGGCCGCCCGTCCCCGTCAGGGGCGGGCTGCCGACCAGCGGGACGCCGAAGCGGGGCACCGAAAAACGACCGGGTCTCCCATGCGCCTTCTCCTCGCCGCCCTGCTTGCCGCCGCCCCGGCGTCGGCCTTCGCCCAGGTGGCGGCGCGGGACAACATCGATGCCCTGATCGCCGAGCAGGCACGGGCCAACAAGGTGCCCGAGGCGTTCGTCCATCGGGTGGTCAAGCGGGAGAGCAACTACAACGCCCGCGCCAAGGGCGGCTCGGCGCTCGGCCTGATGCAGATCAAGCACGCCACCGCCCGCGGCCTCGGCTATACCGGCGACGCGGCCGGGCTGTTCGACCCCGAGACCAACCTGAAATACGGCATCGCCTATCTCGCCGGCGCCTACCGGGCCGCCAAAGGCGATCTGGAACAGGCCTACCGCTACTACAACCGCGGCTACTACTACGCCGCCAAGCGCCTCGGCATCGACGCCACCCCGCCCGATGCCGACACCGCGACGACCGTCGCCTCGGCCGCCTCTTCCGCGTCCACCCGCTCCGCCAACGGCTTCGACGGCCTGTTCGCCCTGCGCGGCAGCACCCCGGCCGGGGGTGCCCCGCAGGCCCTGGCCTACGCCGCGCCGGGCCCGGGCCCGACCGATGCCGTCGAGGTGCCGCTGCCGCCGCGCCGGCCCACCGCGCTCTCCGGCGCCGCCGAACCGGTGCAGGTGGCGAGCCTCGCCCAGCCCGCCGCGCAGGCGCAGGCACCCGTCCCGGCCCAGACTCCGGCACAACCCACCCCGCAGGCCGCGGCCGCGCAGCAGGCGCCGGCAACCGTCGCCGACGCCGTCGAGGTGCCGCTGCCGCCGCGCCGCCCGACCGAGACCGTGCTCGCGGCGATCGCCCGTCCGCCCGTCGCCGTGGCGCGCAAGCCCGCCGAACCCGCCCCGATCCTGGAGGCTTCGGCCGCCCACGGCACGCCCTGAGCAGATCCTGCGCACGTCCTGAGCCCGCCTCGGACGTGCCCTGCGTCGGCCGCCTGTCCATAGCGGGAGCGGCACTCTAGCCAGTCGCCGTTCCTGCGGTTATACAGCCGGCCTCGAATCTCCGTTACTCAACGCGGTGCCATCGGCGATCCCCCGATAAGGGGATGCCTTGGGCGCCCTTTTTGCCTGAGGTACACTCCCATGGCCGTTCCGAAGCGAAAGACCTCCCCCTCCCGCCGCGGCATGCGCCGCTCCGCCGACGCCCTCAAGGCCCCGACCTATGTCGAGGACAAGGATTCGGGCGAGCTGCGCCGCCCGCACCACATCGACCTGAAGACCGGCATGTATCGCGGCCGTCAGGTGCTGAAGGTGAAGTCCGCCGAGGCGTGATCGGTCAACGGCCGCCGGCAAAGTCCGGCGGTCACAGGTCCGACGGTCAGGCCCGTTTCCCGAAGGCCGCGGCCCGTGCGTAGAGCGCGGCCGCGGCCTTCGTGCGTTCCGGGCGGGTCGGGCGCAGGGCGGGATCGGCGCTGACGATCAACTGGGTCAGGAAGTCCGCCATCGGGCGGCCTCCCCGGATCCGACGGGGGCCGGCGTCGACGGAGGGGCCGGCGACGAGGGCGCGCGACGACGCCTCGGGGCCCGCAGCATGGCCCTGACCGGCACGATCCGTCTCGGAATGGTCCATCTCGCGTCGCGCCTCCGGCCTTGCACGGGGTCTCGTGCAAGGCCGGGGCCGACGTTAACCGGATCTTAACGATCTGTCTCGCGCCACCCGGCGCGGGAGCAGGGATGTCTCGGGTGCTACTTGCGCGCCAGCGATTCGAGGCGGGCCTGCATCTCCGCCATCTGCTTCTTCAACTCGTCGAGATCGCTCCCTCCGCCGGCGGCGGGGACGGGCGGCGAGGCGGGCGGGGTG
>NZ_JBELQE010000014.1:0-67355 GCF_040270385.1 Methylorubrum podarium
GGTTCAGGATGAGGCGATGCGGTGCCTTCTGCACCACCCCCACCCCGAACCCCTCCCCACAAGGGGGAGGGAACAGGCCCTGCTTTGCCCGAAGCACTCAACCGGAGACCTGATAAGACGTCAGCCCTTCTTCGCGCTCGGGAAGAACAGCTGCTCGCCGTTGATCTTGTAGTCGGCGATCGCCTTCTGGCCCTCGGGCGAGACCAGCCAGTCGATGAAGGCCTGGCCCTCCTTCACCTTCACCGTCGGATGCTTGTCCGGGTTCACCAGCATCACGCCGTAGGGGTTGAACAGCCGCTTGTCGCCCTCGACGAGGATGGTCAGGTCGCCCCGGTTCTTGAACGAGAGCCAAGTGCCGCGGTCGGCAAGGATGTAGGCGCCGAGCGACGAGGCGGTGTTCAGCGCCGGGCCCATGCCCTGGCCGACATCGCGGTACCAGTCGCCGCGCACGGCCGCGAGATCGACACCGGCCTCCTTCCAGCCCCGCAGCTCGGCGCTGTGCGTGCCGGAACGGTCGCCCCGAGAGACGAAGGGCGCCTTGGCCGCCGCGATGGTCTTGAACGCGTCGTCCACGCCCTTGCCGCGAATGCCGGCCGGATCGTCCTTCGGGCCGATCAGCATGAAGTCGTTGTACATCACGTCCTGCCGCCCCTTGGCGAAGCCCTCGGCGACGAACTTGTCCTCGGCCGGGCGGTCGTGGACGAGCAAGACGTCGGCATCGCCCCGGCGCGCCGCGTCGAGGGCCTGGCCGGTGCCGAGCGCCACGACCTTCACATCGATGCCGGTCTTCTGCTTGAACAGCGGCAGGATGTGCTTGAACAGCCCCGATTGCTCGGTCGAGGTCGTCGAGGCGACGACGATCGAGGCGGGCTCGGCGGAGAGCGGCGAGACCGCGCCGAGAGCGGTCAGTAGCGAGAGGGTCAGGAAGCCGCGGCGAAGGAAGTCCAAGGCAGTTCTCCGGTCAGGTAGGCCCGCGCCTCAGCGGTGCGGGGTGAGAAGAGGACGGATCGGGTCGGGCCCCGCTCGACGACGCGGCCGGCGGCGAGCACCACGGTCTCGTCGGCGAGCCGGGCGACCTGCCCGAGATTGTGCGAGACGAGGAGCACGGCGGTGCCGGCCCGCGCCATCTCGGCCACCAGGCTCTCGATGGTCTCGGTCGCGGTGGGGTCGAGGCTCGCGGTCGGTTCGTCGAGGAGGAGAAGGCCGGGCCGCATCGCCCAGGCGCGGGCCAGCGCGAGGCGCTGCTGCTCGCCGCCCGAGAAGCGGGTCGCCGCGTCGTCCGCCCGCTCCGACAGGCCGACGCGGGCGAGCGCCGCCGCGATCCGCTCGGCCCGCGCGCGGCGGGGCAGCTTGAGCGGGACGAGGCCGAGGGCGACGTTGGCGGCGGCGCTGGCGCGCACCAGGGCGGGGCGCTGGAAGACGAAGGCGCGGGGGCCGGGCGCGAGGCGCACCGTGCCGGAATCGGGCCGCAGCAAGCCGTCGATCACCCGCAGCGTCACACTCTTGCCCGCGCCGTTGGGGCCGACCAGGGCCGTGATGCCGGACGCGGCAACGTCGAGGCTGAGCCGGTCGAGGATCGTCCGCCCGCCGAGGGTCAGGCCGACGCCGTCGAGGCGGATGGCGGGGGCGGCGCTCATCCGTAGGCCCTCGCCGCGTGTCCGCGCAGCAGCGCGGCGGCCGCGTTCACGGCGAGCACGAGGCCCATCAGCACGGCGCCGAGCGCCAGGGCGAGGCTGAGGTCGCCCTTCTGCGTCTCCAGCGAGATCGCCGTGGTCATGGTGCGGGTATGTCCGTCGATGTTGCCGCCGACGACGAGCACCGCGCCGATCTCCGAGATTGCCCGGCCGAAGGCGGCGAGCGCCGCGGTGAACAGCGAGAAGCGCGCGTCGTAGATCAGCACGCCGGCCCGCCGCGGCGCGGAGAGCCGCAGGGAGCGGAGCTGCTCGCCGAGATGCGCCTCGGCGTCGGCGATGACCTGACGCGTGAGCGCCGCGACCAGGGGGGTCGCCAGCACGGCCTGGGCCGCCACCATGGCGGTGGGGGTGAACAGCAGCCCGAGCGCTCCGAGCGGACCCGAGCGCGACAGGGCGAGATAGAGGATCAAGCCGACGATCACCGGCGGCAGGCCCATGAAGGTGTTGAGCAGCCCGACCAGGGCATCGCGCCCCGGAAACCGCGCCACCGCGATCAGGGCACCGAGCGGAATGCCGAGAAGAAGCCCGATGCCGACCGCCGTGAGGCTGACGCGCAGGGACAGCCACGCGATCGCCAGGACATCCCGGTCGAGCGTCCACAGGCGAAAGAACGTCTCCTGAAAGGCTTGGCTCACGCGGTGGACTCGTGGGCATACGGGGCTGCGCGGGGCTTGCCGGGATGATACGCCACAGGGTGCAAGATCAATAGGAAAGGCCGTGCATATGGCCGTCGAGATTGTGCCCGGTTCCCGCCAGGTCCTCACGGAGCCGGGTCGTCTGAACGTGCGCCTCCAGGTCGAGGGCCGCTGCGAGGGCGCGCCCTCCTTCGCGCTCCGGGGAGCCCACGCTCTCCTCGACGCGCTCGGCCGGTCGGGCTCGCTTCAGGGGGCGGCCGAGCGCCTCTCGATCTCCTACCGCTCCGCCTGGGGCCAGCTCGAAGCGCTCGAACAGGCGCTCGGACGGCCGGTCGTCGTGAAGACCAAGGGGCACGGCACCGACCTCACCTCCTTCGGCACGGCGCTGCTCGCGCTGCTCGCGGCGTCGTGGAACCGCCTCGCACCGGCGCTCGCGGCGGAGGAACTGGCGCTGACCGAGGGTCTGCGGCGGCTGCTGGAGCCGGCGGACGCCCGGATCCGGCTGGCAGCGAGCCACGATCCGCTGCTGCTGGAGGCGGTCGAGGCGCGGCGGGAGATCGACCTGATGGTCGCGGGCAGCCTCGACGCCCTGGCGCGGCTGCGCGACGGAACCGTCGATGCCGCGGGCTTTCATTACGGTTCGGACGGTCCGCCCCCGGCCCCCTTCGACGCCGTCTTCGCCGACCGCGACCTGATCGTCGTGCCGCTGTTTCGCCGGGAGCAGGGCTTGATGCTGGCGGCCGGCAATCCGCTCAGGCTCGAAACGGTCGCCGACATCGCCGCGCGGCAGGCCCGTTTCGTCAACCGTCAGCGCGGCGCCGGTACCCGGATCTGGTTCGAGCGGCTCTGCGCCGAGGCGGGTCTCGCGCCGGAGGCCATCGTCGGCCATCACACGGAGGAGTTCACCCACCAAGCGGTGGCGGCCTTGATCGCCACGGGTGCGGCCGATGTCGGCATGGGCACCCGCTCCGTCGCCGAGCGCTTCGCCCTCGACTACCGTCCGCTCGGCTGGGAGATCTACTTTCTCGCGGCGCGCGCGAGC
This sequence comes from Methylorubrum podarium, assembly GCF_040270385.1. Classification (NCBI taxonomy): domain Bacteria; kingdom Pseudomonadati; phylum Pseudomonadota; class Alphaproteobacteria; order Hyphomicrobiales; family Methylobacteriaceae; genus Methylorubrum; species Methylorubrum podarium. The sequence continues at coordinate 3,372 of NZ_JBELQE010000014.1, forward strand.
CTCGGTGCGCCGCGCCTGGCGGCCTTCCGCGACGACCTGCGGGATCGGGCTGGCCGCGCCTCGGGCTATGCGGCGCCCGATGACGTCCGCGAGTAGGTGTTGTCCGATGCACTGCTTGGAATGAAGAGGTCCGCTAAGGATGGGGGGCTTGGAAGCCAGGCCCGTCAGCGGACGGACTACTTCCGACCCATATCAACTATTGGGTGCGCTGCCATCTCCTACTTGGAACCTATCATCCTTTCGGTTCAGCCAAGCGGCGGAGACATGGCCATGATGCGACTGGCAGTTTCTACTTGCTAACGTACGGAAAACACACCGATCCACGAGAATACTTCTAACTCAATCCCACGTCGATGTTCAAAAGTTATGGCTTCTGCCTTTTAGGATATTCCTGTCTGAGTTCGTCCAGGTTAAAACGCCACAACCCCTTTTTCTCGATCGCGCGCGTTAGTTCCGCAACCGGCGTATGCTTCTTGAACAGAGTCATTTCCCTCAAAGACGAATTAACCATGTTTTGCAAATATAAGCTGATCGGTTGCTGATCCTCGAAGAAACTGGTTCTGAACAAAGACAACCAGCCCATGAGGAATGCAAGAGGTGTGTCGGTGCTGTAGGGCATAATGAAGCCCGTTGCATCCAGAGCACCCACCTTGTGAGTAAAAGGTAGGCCGATCTGTTGAGTGAAAGGTGCCTTCTGGTGGGGTGACAAGATCAAGGCGACGTTCTGGTCGAGAAGGAATATGCCATCGAGAGGGAGAATTTTCTCACTATCGATATACTCCATCACCTCCAATAGGATCGATTGCCAAGGCGACTTCGTTTCGGTTGCGACCATAAAATATGGTCGGTAGAAAACATAGTAGGAGGCCCAATCATTTGGGCTAGTCACCTGTACTAACCGAGACATGTTCTTTGCACGTAACGCACGAAACTTTCGAGCTTTCCGCAATTCGTCCGGCATAATCGAGCGCGACAAACTGGTTTTAACTTCGCCGGCGGCCAGTACCCCTTCGATGAAAAACAGTGTCGGAACATCTCGTGCCGTTGAGAACGGTTGCGACTGATTCGAAAATACCAGATCCATCTGGCCCGATCGGGCTCCAACGCTGTCGCTGTCGCTTTCGGAAGCGATCACTTCGCCCGTTCCCACGTTTACGGATCGAGGTAGGTGCTTTTCGAAGAAATCGCGAGAGGCGATTTCCAGTGCGTTACCCCGTAGACCGGAATGCTCGAAACGAGTACGTGCTACTTCCAGCTCCAACTCAAGGATTTTTTGCTGCTGATTGAAAAGTTCCTTAAAGTCCATCTTCCTAAATTTGCTCCGCTCACCTATCAGAAAACTGCCAATGCATTGGAAAATATTATACTCGTGACAGAATGTACGTAGTATTCTGAGCTATGGTCGAGGTAAATTTTTGCAATTTTCTAACTCTCCGATATAAAAAATCACTATGAATGTCTACATCTGATAGTCGCCAGATCTAAAACAGGCAGTCCCCTTTTACAGCAAACTAAATTGTAAAAATCTATCTGATCTATAGTCTCAAAGCGAACCTTTCCCAGTCCCGCAACGGGTCGAAAGACGACCATACCGAAGCTCAAGAACTGTCTGGCTCCGACCCCGAATCCGCCTACCACAGCAGCGCGTGCGGGTAGTAGGCCAGCATGTCGCCGGGCGCGAGGCTGGTCGCGTCGTCGGGCAGTTCGACGAGGCCGTCGCTCTCGGTGAGCGAGGTCAGCACGCCCGCCCCGTCGCGCGGAAACTTTTGCGCCTCCAAACCGCCATCGGTCGCGCGAAAAAGACTGACGCGGACGAACTCACGGCGGCCCGCCTTCTTGCGGTAGGCGAAACCCGCCCGCACCGGCCAGGACAGCGGCGGCGCGTAGAGTGCGCCGCCCAGCCGGGCCAGGAGCGGGCGCACCACGAAGAGCAGCGTGACGTAGACCGCGACCGGATTGCCCGGCAGGCCGATGAAGGGCGTGCCCGCCACCAACCCCGCCGCGACCGGGCGGCCGGGCTTGATCGCGAGGCGCCAGAGCATCAGCCGCCCCTGCGACTCGACGGCGGCCTTCACGTGGTCCTCCTCACCAGTCGAGACGCCGCCGGAGGTGAGGATCAGGTCGTGGTCCCGCGCGGCCTCGGCGAGGCGGGCCGACAGGGTCGAGGGGTCGTCGCGCAGGATGCCGAGATCGTCCACCGCGACACCGAGGCGGGTGAGCAGGCTGACGAGCAGCACGCGGTTCGAGTCGTGGATCGCGCCGGGGCGCAAGGGCGCGCCGGGCTCGCTCAACTCGTCGCCGGTGGAGAACACCGCGACCCGCAGGCGGCGGCGCACCGCGATCCGCGCATGGCCGGTGGCGGCGGCCAGCGCCAGGTCCTGCGGGCGCAGGCGCTGCCCGGCGGCGATCGCGAGACCGCCCCGGCCGAGATCCTCGCCCGCCGGCCGCGCGTTGGCGCCGCGCTTCAGGCCCGGCGGCAGGGTGACGCGGTCGCCCTCGCGCCGTACGTCCTCCTGCATGAACACGGTGTCCGCGCCCGGCGGCATCGGCGCGCCGGTGAAGATGTGGATCGCCGTGCCGTGCGGCATGTCCCCGGCCGCGGCACCGGCCGCGAGGCGGCCGCTGACCGGAAGGACGGTCTCGCCCGCCGGGGCAAGGTCGGCGAAGCGCACGGCGTAGCCGTCGACCGCGGTGTTGGCGAAGGGCGGCAGGTCATGCGCGGCGAACACGTCCTCCGCCGCGATCCGGCCGTCGGCGAGACCGAGCGGCACCGTCTCGGTGCCGGCGATGACAGGGAAGCGCTCGGCGATCGAGGCCACCGCCTCCTCGACCCGCATCAACTTGCCCCCGAAGGCGAAGCAGTCGTCGGTGAGCTGTGCCATCGCTCAGGATCTCTCCAGCCGGGCGAGCACCGCTTCGAGGGGTTCGGCGCGCTCGACGACGAGACCGGCGATGGCCTCGATGTCGTCGAGCCCGACCACCGGCACGCCGGCTTGCGGGAACGGCACGTCGCTGGCGATGCCGACGATGTGCGGATCCTGATCGTGCAGCGGCGGGCGGCCGTTGGCAGCGCGAAAGACTTCGAGCTTCGGATGTGCCTCGCGCTTGAAGCCCTCGACCAGGGCGAGGCCGGCCGGCGTCAGCCGCCGCAGCAAGTCGGGCAAGGTGGCCTCGGCGCCGTCCCCGACCTCGCGGATCTGGGCCCAGCGCCGGGCGGAGGAGACGATGACCTCGCTCGCTCCGGCCTGTCGGTGGACGAAGGAATCCTTGCCCGGATGGTCGATGTCGAAGGCGTGGTGGGCGTGTTTCAGGGTCGCGACCCGCACGCCGCGCGCGACGAGAACGGGGATCAGGCGGGCGAGCAATGTCGTCTTGCCCGCCCCGCTCCAGCCGGCGAGGCCGATGACGCGCAGACCGCTCATGACTCGCCTCCACCGGGCTCGAAGCCGAGTTCGGTCAGGGCCGCGTCGGCCTCTTGCGTGCCGAGCAGGGCCAGGAAGGCGGCGAGCGCGGGCTTCTCGCGATCCGCCACGCGATAGGCGAAGTCGTAATGCTCCTGCGCCAGGGGCAGGAAGCCGAGGCCGTAGGCGTGCGCCACGCTCGCGATCGCCACGCCCCAATCGGCCCGCCCCTGCGCCACCGCCGCCGCGACGGCGTTGTGCGAGCGCGGCTGGTTCCAGAAGCCCGGCGGCCGGGCGGCGCCGATCAGGCCGTCCACGAGGAGGCGGGTGCCCGATCCGGCGTTGCGGTTGACCATGACCGAGTCCGGGTCGGCGAGGGCGGCGCCCACCGCCTCGGCGGCGCTGCGCCCCTCGAAGCGGGGATCGCCCGCCCGGAACACCACGCCCTGCAGGCGGCGCCAGCCGGGGGACAGCGCCATGCCGGGTTCGAGGAAGGGCGCGTTGTAGCGGCCGGTCTCGGGGTCGAGCAAGTGCATCGCGGCGAGATCGCACTCGCCCCGGCGCAGGGCCGCGAGCCCGCCGGCCGAGCCGACCCAGACCGTGCGGGCGCGAAAGCCCCGTTCGGCGAGCAGCCCGACCACGCGGTCGAGCCCGACGCAGTGGCTGCCGATGACGGTGAGGTCCGGCGGCCGGACCCCTGCCCCGAGGCGCACCACCGAGACCGTCTCGCCCGCCTCGATGCCGGACCGCGCGGCGGGGACGGCGAAGAAGCCGTCGGCCTGCGAGAAGGCGGTGACGGAGCCCGATCCCTTCGGCAGCGGCAAGGCCACGGGGCCGTCCTCGCCCTGCGCCAGGGAGGCCATGACGAATTCGGTGCGGCCGAGTTCGGAGGTCAGCCGCTGCGGCAGGCGCGCGGCAATCGCCTCTTCCTCCCGCGGCGGCAGCCCGGCGAGCGCGCGCACCAGCGGCACCACGAATTCGTGGAAGGTGAACATTGCCGAGGTTGGAAAGCCCGGCAGCACCACCACCGCCTTGCCCTCGGCCACGGCGAGGCAGAGCGGCTTGCCGGGTTTCAGCGCCACGCCGTGGACGAGGATGCCGGGCTCGCCCAGCCGCGACAGGATGCGGTGGGAGACGTCGCCCGCCCCCTTCGAAGTGCCGCCGGAGAGCACGACGAGGTCGGCCCGCGCCAGGCCGTCGCGCAGGGCCCGTTCGAGGGCGGCCTCCTCGTCGCGCACGATCCCGAGCGGCACCGCGACCCCGCCGTTCTCGGCGACGGAGGCCGCGACGATGGCGCCGTTCGAATCGTAGATCGCGCCCGGTCGCAGCGCGTCGCCCGGCGCGACCAGTTCATCTCCCGTCGAGAGCACGGCCACCCGCGGCCGGCGCAGAACCGCGATCTCGGCCAGCCCGCAGGCGGCGAGCATCCCGATCTCGCGGGCGGTCACCACCATTCCCTTGCGCAGGACGGTCTCGCCGAAGGCCATGTCGGCCCCGGCATAGCCGACGAACTGCCCCGGCCGCACCGGACTCGTCACATCGACGGCGAGGGAGTCTTCGAAGAATTCGGTCTGCTCGACCATCACCACCGCGTCGGCGCCCCGCGGGATCACCCCACCGGTGGCGATCGGCGTCGCGGTAGCGGCGGCCACCGGGAGCGCCGGGGCGACGCCGCAGGCCAGGATCTCGCGGTTGAGGGCGAGCCTCCGGGGCCGGGCGGCGTTGGCGCCCTCGGTGTCGGCGGCGCGCAGGGCGAAGCCGTCGACCAGGGCGCGGTCGAAGGGCGGAACGTCGATGGGCGAGGCCACGTCCCGGGCGAGCACCCGGCCGAGGGCCTGCGCAAGGGGCACGGTCTCGGGGGCAAGCGCCGTGTGCGGCACCGCGGCGCGGAAAGCGGCCAGCGCCTCCTCCCGGCTCATCACCGTGAGGAACTGCTCCTGCCGGGCCGCCGCGGCGAGGCGCCGGGCGAATTCCATCTCGCGATCCGCGCTCACAGCGGCACCACCTCGACCTCGCTCCCCGCGGGATAGCCCTCCCGCTCCGGCGGCACCAGCACGGCCCCGTCCGCCTCGATCAACCGCCGGAGCGGCAGTTCGGCCCCACCGAGCGGCTCGAGCTCCGAACCGTGCTGGCGGACGAACACGATCTCGGAGAGCCCGACGGTGGATGTGATCTTGCGCCGGAGGGCGCCCGTGCATGGCGCCGGTTCGACGCCGCCGGTCAGAGCCGCGAGCAGCGGCCGGCCGAGCGCCAGGAAAACGGCGAGCGCGGCGTCGGGGCGTCCGGGCATTAGCAACACCGGCCGCCCCCCTGTCTCGCCGATCCCGGCCGTCTCGCCGGGGCGCAGGGCGAGACCGTGGACGAGCAGGCGTCCGGCCCGCGCCAACGCGTCCGCGCTGCGGTCGCTGCGGCCGAAGCCGCTGCCGCCGAGGATGAGGATCGCGTCGGTCCCATCGGCCGCGATGGCGCGAGCGATCCTTTCGGGATCGTCGGGTACCGCGATCGTCTCCGCGGTGCCGCCTGCCCGTTCGACCAGGGCTACAAGCGTCGGCGACAGCGCATCTGCGTCTGATGCGCCCGTCGCGACGAGGCGAATGCGGGTGTTGCGGATCGCGACCTCGCGAAACCCCGCGGCGGCCAGGGCGAGGAGATGGCGCGGCAGGATGCGCTCCCCCGCCGCAAGCAGGACGTCACCTGGAAGAAAATCCTCGCCCGCGGCGCGGGTGCCTTCGCCCGCTCCGACCTCGGCGACCGCACTGCGACCCTCCAGGCCCTCGACGGGCAGCACCGCGTCGGCGCCGGCGGGCAGGGAAACGCCGGCCTCGACCCAGACCGGCGCGCGCGGCAGCATCACCGGCGCGTAGGGCGAGGCGCCGCCGATCGCCGCCGACTCGACGGCGAAGCCGTCGCGCAGGGCGATAAGTTCCGGTGGAACGGGTGCGGCAACGGCCACCGCGGTCGCCGCGATGCGCCCGCTCGCGTCGTTCAGTGAGACGGTTCGCGGCGCGACCGGTGCGGCGAGGCTGCGAAGAATGGCGAGGGCCTCGGCCAACGGCGTCAGGGCAGCGGAGGATGCGCGCATCGCTCAGCCGGCCGCGCGCGCGGACGATGCGATGCGCGAAACGGTGATGATGTGCGGGGCGCCGTCCTGTCTCATCGTCGCGATCGATGCGTCATCGCCGGTCGCGGATCAAGGTTCGGTGACGCACCCGTCCAATGCATGAGACAGAAACTCTCACCCTTCCGGGCGGACACGGCCCCGGCCTCTCGCCTATGGTCCGCCGCGACGGAGCGGAGTGGGGTGACGATGCGGGGGACGCGGATTCTCGGGGTGATCGCCGCCCTGTTGCTCGCGCTGCCGGCGACGGCGCAGATGCGCGGTCACGGCGGGCCGGTGCGGGCGCTGGCGATCACGGGCGACGGCCGGCTCGCGGTCTCCGGCGGGTTCGATCAGGCGGCGATCATCTGGGGCCTCGACACCGGCGCGGCGCTGAGCGTTCTGCGCTTCCACGACGGCGCGGTGAATGCGGTCGCGGTCCTCCCCGACGGGCGCTTCGCTAGCGCCTCGGAGGACGGGCGCATCGCCCTGTGGCGATTGGGCCAAGCCGAGCCGGAGCGCGTCCTCGAAGGCCATGCCGGCCCGGTCGCCGGGCTCGCCGTCTCGCCGGACGGCACGGCGCTCGCCTCCGCCGCCTGGGACGGCACCGCGCGGATCTGGCCGCTCGCGGGCGGGCCGGCCCGCGTGCTGGAGGGACACAAGGGCAACGTCAACGCCGTCGCCTTCCTGCCGGACGGCGGTCTCGTCACCGCCGGAGCCGACGCGAGCGTGCGGATCTGGACGCCGGACGGCCAGGCTGTCGCGACCGCGACCCTGCCGAGCGCGCTCAGCGCCCTCGCCGTCACCCCGGACGGCGAGATCGCCGCGGCTGGGGCGGATGCCGCGGTGCGGTTCCTCGCGCGGGACGGAGCCGTGCGGTGGCAGGTCGATCTCGGCCCGGCGCCGGTGATCGCGCTGGCGCCCTCGCCGGACGGCACGCGGATCGCCGCGGCGAGCGCCGGCGGCACCGTCGCGATGATCGAGCGGGCGAGCCGTAAAGTGCTGTTCACCCTGGTCGGGCCGGGCCTGCCGGTGTGGTCGGTGGCGTGGCGGCCGGACGGGAGCGAGCTCGTCACCGGCGGCGGTGACCGCCTGGTGCGGCGCTGGAACGCGGCCGACGGCGAGCCGATCGGTCCGCTCGCCATGCCGCGCCCGGCGGACACGCTGGCGGCCTTCCACGGCGAGCGGGGCGCCGAGGTGTTTCGCGCCTGCGTGGCCTGCCACACCCTGACACCCGACGAACCGACCCGCGCCGGGCCGACGCTCGCCGGGATCTTCGGCCGGCGCATCGCCGCCGTTCCGGGCTACCGCTACTCGGAGGCGCTCAAGGGCATGGACATCGTCTGGACGCCCGAGACGGTCGCCCGCCTGTTCGAAGTCGGTCCCGCGCGCTACACGCCGGGCACGCGGATGCCCGAGCAGACCATCAACAGCGCCGAGGACCGCGACGCGCTGGTGCGCTTCCTCGCCAAGGCGACCGGGACGAACTGAGCCGCACCCGGTCGAGGGCCGGCCCGATCAGCCGTGGCAGGTGCAGCCGGCATGATCGCAACCGGCATGGTCCGGATGGCCCTCGGCGCACTCGTCGCAACAAAAGGCCTTGTCGTCACGCGTCACCGCCTTCGAGAGCGAGACCACGCAGACACAGTCCGGGCAGGCGCATTTCACCATCTCGACATCGGCGCTGGCCATCGGAGTCATCCTTCCGAGAATATTCTTTCACGCACCGACGCAGCGGCAGCGCGGGACCATCTTCGTCTTCACCGAAGCGGAGTGCAATCCCTGCGGGCAAGGGTTTGTCGGACATGCCCAGGGCGTCACACCCAGTGCGCGCCCGCGCGAGCCTTTTGCAATACACCTCCGCCGTCATTGCGAGGCGAAGCCGTGGCAATCCAGCCCGCGACCCCTCCGGATGGTCGCGCGCTGGATCGCTTCGGCTTCGCCTCGCGATGACGGGGTGCGGCAAAGCCGGAGGCGACTACCCGGAAACGGTATGACTGACCGCGACGTCATGGTCTGGCGGAGCGTCACTCGTGGATTGCACGCCAACGGCGCGCCTCTTCGGGTCCGGGTTCCGCTGCGCGGCCCCGGAATGCCGGGTGTTTTGCCAGTAGCGGGCAACGATGCAATCGTTGGCTGCGTCACGCGAACCCGAGCTGCAAGCCCGCGGACGTCGCGCCGATCTCTGGCCGGCCGTCAGACCGCCGCTTCGAGAAGCTGCGACACCCGCGCGGCGAGTTCGGCCGAGGCGAAGGGCTTCGTCATCACCGGCAGATCCTCCGGGATCTGCACGGCCTCGGCGTGGCCCGTCAGCAGCAGGACCGGCACGCCGGAGAAGCGCTGCCGGATCGCCGTGGCGAGTTCGACGCCGGTCATGCCCGGCATCGCGAGGTCGGCGACCACGAGGTCGAAGCTGTGGCCCTGCTCCAGCAAAGCGAGCGCGCTGCGCCCGTCGGCGGCCTCGGTCTCGGAGTAGCCGAAATCGCTGAGGAAGGAGGCGGTGACGTGCCGGACCTCCGCGTCGTCGTCGACCACGAGGATACGGGCCGGGCTCGCCGCCGTCGGCACCGCAGGCAGCACCTCGGCTTCCGTGCGCTCGGCGGTGCCGTCGGCGCGCGGGAGGGCGAGTTCGATCCGGGTGCCCTGCCCGACCTCGCTGGTGATGCGCAGGCGTCCGCCCGCCTGCTGGGCGAGGCCGAACACCATGGCGAGGCCGAGGCCCGTCCCCTGCCCCACCGCCTTGGTGGTGAAGAACGGTTCGCAGACCCGCTCCAGGATCTCAGGAGGAATGCCGGTCCCCTCGTCGGCGACCGTGACGACGGCGTAGGTGCCGGGCTTGAGGTCGGGATCGTCGTGGATCTCGGCGCGGCGGGTCGAGATGGTGATCGTGCCGCCGTCGGGCATCGCGTCGCGGGCATTGATGCAGAGGTTGAGCACCGCGAGTTCGAGCTGGTCGGGATCGACCTGAGCGAAGGGCATGTCGGGTTCGAGATCGCGCTCGACGCGCACGAGACTGCCGAGGCTCGAACCGAACAGCGCGCTCATCCCCTCGATCAGCCCGTTCGGATCGACGGGCCGGGCGTGGGCGTCGTTGGAGCGGCTGAAGCTCAGGAGCCGCTTGGTCAGGGCCGAGCCGCGCTGCGCCGCGCCGGTGGCGTTGTCCACGAGGCGCTTGACCCGCGGCTGGTCGGCGATCTTGGGGCCGACCAGTTCCAGGCTGCCGAGGATCGCGGTCAGCAGGTTGTTGAAGTCGTGGGCGATGCCGCCGGCGAGCGTGCCGAGCGCCTGCATCTTGTCGGATTGGCGCAGGCGCGCCTCGAGGCTCTTCTGCTCGGTCACGTCCCGCTCAATGGTGGCGAGATGGGTCACCTCGCCGGCCCCGCCGCGGATCGGCACGCGGATGATGTGCGACCAGCGCTCGGCGCCGAGCGCGCCGCGGGCGATCACCGTCGAGCCGGCCTCTCCGGCCGCGATCGCGCGGCGATCCACGGCTTCCGCCTCGCGGGCCTCGGGGGTGTCGGCGATCTCGATCTCGGTGCGGCCGAGGCTCGCCTCGACCGTGCCGCCGACGAGGCCGGCCTTGCGGGCGTTGAGGCGCACGAAGCGCCCCGTCGCGTCCTTGAAGGAGATCGCCTCCTCGGCGTGATCTAGGAGGCCGCGCAACAGGGCGCGCTCGGTGGTGAGATCCCGGCCGAGGCGGTGGCGCTCGTAGGCGTTGCGCACGGTGGCGCGCAGCAGGGTCGGGTCCCAGGGCTTGGCGACGTAGCCGATGATGCCGCCGCGGTTGAGCGCGGCGATCACCGCCGAGATGTCGGCGTAGCCGGTGAGCAGGATCGCCTGCGCCTCGTGGAAGCTCCGTGCCTCGGCGAGCAGGGCGTCGCCGGTCATGCCGGGCATGCGCTGGTCGGAGACCACGACGGCGATGTCGGGCTCGGAGCGCAGGATGTCGAGCGCCTCCTCGGGCTTGGCCGAGGTGAGCACCCGGTACTCTTCCTCGAACAAATCCTCCAGAGCGATCAGGATGTCCGGCTCGTCATCGACGGCCAGGATCGTGCCTTTGCTCATGCCGGTGCCGGTTGCCTCGGAATGCCGATGACGAAGCTCGCGCCGCCGCCCGGCGCCGTCTCGACGGTCAGCGAGCCGCTATGCGCCTGAACGACGCTGTACGCAATCGCCAAGCCGAGTCCCGTCCCGGACCCGACCGGCTTCGTGGTGAAGAACGGTTCGAAGATCTTTTCCCGCAGGTCTTCCGGGATGCCGGGCCCGGTGTCGCTGATGCGGATCATGTCGGTTTCGGCGTCCGAGTAGGTCGCCACCGTGATCGTGCCCTCGCCGGGGATCGCGTCCGCGGCGTTGCCGAGGATATTCATCACGACCTGGTTGAGGAGCGCCGGGGTGCAGGAGATCTCAGGCCGGCCGGAGAAATCGCGCGTCACGTGGATGCGCGTGCCGAGCTTGTGCTGGATCAGCGCCAGCACCGTCTCGATCGCCTCCGGCACGTTGACGAGGCCGCGCTCGCCCTCGTCGAGCCGCGAGAACTTGCGCAGGTTCAAGACGAGATCCTGGATGCGCGTGAGGCCGAGCCGCATCGAGCCGACGCGGTCGCGCGCCTTCGTCAGCGCCCGCTGTCCCTCCGGCGCCTCGGGGGGAGGCAGCTCGCCGAGCAGGCGCTCGACCGTGCCCTGATGCGCCAGGATGAAGGCGAGCGGGTTGTTGATCTCGTGGGCGATGCCCGCCACCAGCTCGCCGAGGGAGGCCATCTTGGCGGCCTGGACGAGCTTGGCCTGCGCCTCCGTCAGTTTGCGGTTGGCATCCTCGAGATCGCGGTTGGCCTGTTCCAGGGCGTCGGCGAGCGCGGCGCGGGCGGCGGCCGCCTCGGCCTCGGCGCGGGCGCGTTCCACCGCGCGCTCGCGGTCGCCGAACTCGCCGGAGATGCGGCGGTTGTCCTCCTCCAGCAGGCGGCGGCGGACGAGGCCGCGCACCCGCATCGCCAGCACCTCGCCATCGGCCTTCGAGACCACATCGTCGGCGCCGGCGGCGAAGGCGGCGACGAGGAGGCTCTTGTCCGGCTTGTCGCCGGCCATGCCGACGAGGGGGAAGGCGTTGCCGCCCCCCTCCGGCGCCATCATCCGGCGCTCGGCGATCTCGGTGCAGAGGGCGATGCCGTCATAGGCGCTGCCGACGAGGTCGAGGGTGACGCAGTCGAAGGCGGCGCCGGGCTCGTCGAGGGCCGCGAGCGCCGCCGAGCGGTCGGCCGCGGCGACCACGGTGTGGCCCTCCTGGGTGAGGAGCCCGGTGAAGAAGGCGCGGTAGGTGGCGCTGCCGTCGACGACCAGGACCCGGCCGCGGCGGAAGGCGGCGCCGGACGGCCCTTCCGCCTGCCCGCCCCGGCGCTCGCGCAGCAGCGCGCGGATGCGCAGCACGAGCAGGTCGCGGTCGGCCGACTTCTCGACATAAGCGTCGGCACCGCTCTCGAAGCCGTGGCGCTCGCCGTTGCGGGTGCCGGTGAGCATCACCACCGGCAGCGCCCGGGTACGCAGCGACAGGCGCATCTGCCGGGTGAACTCGTCGCCGTTCATGCCGGGCAGGTGATGGTCGGCGACGACGAGGTCCGGCAGGTCGGTGTTGAGCAGGTCGAGGGCGGCCTCCGCCGTGGCGCAGCGCTGCACCGCGAAACCCTGCGCTTCGAGCTGGAGACGGAGTTCGAGCGCCTGGGTCTCCGAATCCTCCACCAGCAGCAGCCGGTGGCCCGGCGCGGCGGCGGGCGATGCGCTCGCGGTCATGCTGGCTTCCTATGCGCGAGCCGCAGGAGATGGGGCGCCACCTGATCGACGGGCAGCACGCGGGACGCGGCGTTGAGGCGCACGGCCGCCGCGGGCATGCCGTAGACGACGGCGCTGCTCTCGTGCTCGGCCACCGTGGCGGCGCCCGCCTTGCGCATGTCGAGCAGTCCTTGCGCGCCGTCCTCGCCCATGCCGGTGAGAAGCACGCCGATGCCCTGCGGCCCGGCCTGCCGGGCGACCGAGCGGAACAGCACGGTCGCCGCCGGGCGCTGGCCGCCGACGGGGGCGGCGTCGCTCACCCGCAGCGTGCCGTTCGGACCGAGTTCGAGATGCCGGTCGCCGGGGGCGACGTAGACGTGGCCGGCCTGCATCGTCTGCCCGTCCCGCGCCACGCCGACGCTGAGGGGCACCACGCCGTCGAGCCAGCTCGCGAACCCGTCCATGAAGGCCGCGCCCATATGCTGCACGAGCAGGACGGGAAGCGGGAAATCCGCCGTGAGGCCGCCGATGACCCGCGCGAGCGCCGGCGGCCCGCCGGTCGAGGCGGCGACCGCCAGCACGCTCGGCGCGGCCTCCGTGTCCGAGAGGATCGGCAGCTCGGCCGCGGGCGCCGCCTTGCGCGCGCTCCATTCCGCGCCGATCGGCCGGCGGCGGATCACCGGGACCGCGGCCATGATGCGCAGCTGCGTGCAGATCTGGCCGGCGATCGCCTCGTAACTGTCGTTGGTGGTGGCCACCGGCTTCTCGACCACCGAGAGCGCGCCCGCCCGGAGCGCGTTCATCGAGATCTTGAGCGAGGCATCCTCGACCGAGTCGGCGATCACCACGATCGGCGTCGGCCGGCTCGCCATGATCCGGCGGGTCGTCTCCAGCCCGTCGATGCCGGGCAGGCGGATGTCCATGGAGATCACGTCCGGCCGCACGGTCTCGATCGCAGCGAGCGCCGCCTCGCCGGATTCGACCGCGCCGGCCAGTTCCAGCCGCGCGTCGCGGGCGATGATGTGGGTGAGGAGGATCCGCACCACGAGCGAGTCCTCGACAACCAGTACGCGCACGCGCGGGTTCTCAGCCCCTCCGTTCACAGCAACTGACCGATGGTATCCAGGAGTTCGCGCTGATCGAATTTCTGCTTGGTCAGATAGGCGTCGGCGCCGAGTTCCAGCCCTCTCGCCACGTCCTCGTCGTCGCCGCGGGAGGTCATCAGCACGATCGGAAGTCGCGCGAAATCCGCCTCGGCCCGCAGCGCCTCGACGAGGCCGAAGCCGGTCAGCCGCGGCATCTCCACGTCGGCGACGACGAGGTCGACCGGCTCGATGCGCGCCCGGAGGCGGTCGAGCGCCTCCTGCCCGTCGACGCAGACGATCACGCGGTAGCCCGCTGCTTCCAAAATGCTCTTCTCCAGGGTGCGGGTCGTGATCGAGTCGTCCACGACAAGAATCGTCGAACGTCGCTTTTCCTGGATCGTTCCGCTGCCGTCCTCCCCGCCCCTCGCCGCAGGACGCGCGGGGCGCGGACCGGCGCGGCCGAGCCGGTCGATCAGCCCGTCGGGATCGAGGACGAGGGCGGGCGTGTCGGTGCCGAGGATCACGGTTCCGGTGACGAGGCCTGGATCGCTGCCGATCGGCGGCGCGGGCAGGACGAGGAGCGTGCGCACCTCCTCCAGCCGGTCGACGGCGAGCAGGCAGCGCCCGCGGGTGCCGCGCAGGCGCACGACCGGGATCGTCGCCCCCTCCGAGCGGTCGGAGCCGAGGCCGAGCAGGTCCCCGAGTTCGGCGACCGGCAGCGTCACGGCTTCGCCGCCCTCCACCGCCACCCGAGCGACCGGCCGGCCCGCGACGGTCGACAGAGCCGCAGGATCGAGCCGGGTGAGCGCCTCCGCCGCGCCGCTCGGCAGGGCGAAGCGGGTCCCGCCGGCCACGACGATCAGGACCGGACGGCGGGCGGCCGAGAGCGGCAGGGTGAGGATCAGCGACGTGCCGTGCGGCCGGCGGCGGGCGAGCTGTACCTGCCCGTGCAGGGAGCGGGCGACCTCGGCGACCACCGAGAGGCCCATCCCGCGGCCCGACAGCGCATCGACCGCCCCGGCGGTGGAGAAGCCCGGCTCGAACGGCAGCGCGAGCAGCGCCTCCGCGTCGAGCGTCTCGCCCGGCGCGATCAGCCCGCGCGCGCGGCCTGTTTGCTCGATGGCGGCGAGGTCCGGCCCCCGCCCGTCGTCGTGGATGCCGAGGACGAGCCGTCCGCCCTGGGCCTCGACGGTGAGCCCGATCGCGAGGGAGGCGGGCTTGCCCTGCCGTTGCCGGACCTCCGGGCGCTCCGCTCCGTGGCTCAGCGCGTTGCGCAGGGCGTGCAGCACCGGGTCCTTGAGGGCCTGGAGCATCGCCCGGTCCACCGGAAGGTCGAGCCCGCGGGTGGTGACCTCGACCTCCTGCCCGTCGCCGCGTGCCATGTCGCGCACCGCGCGAGCGAGGCCGCCGAACACCGTCTCGGCGGGCACCAGCGCGAGGCGTTCGGTCTCCTCCCGCAGCCGGCGGGCGGCCGTCTCGACGGAGAGGATGGCCGCCTTGTGCCCCTGGGCGAGGTCGGCGGCTTCGCGGGCCAAGGCCGCCACCCCGGTCTCGATCTCGGCGAGGGCTCGACGAAGAGCCGCCGTCTCCGACTCGTCGGCACCGCCGGGGGCCGAAACCGGAGCGCGGCGGCCGGCCTCGGTGCGGCGCCGGAGCGCGGACGCGTTCGCCGAGAGCCGCGCGATGCGTTCGGCGACGACGCCCTGCCCCGGCAGGGCCGCCCAGAGGCCGTGGCTCGCCCGCGACAGCGACTCCACCGCCGCAGCGGGGACGCGCAGCACCGCCGCCTGGGCGGGCTCACTCGAAGAGTCGGGCGCGGCGGCCGGAGCCGCGGCTTGCGAAGCGGCCGGAGTGGCGGATGGGGGAACCGGTTCGGCCGGCGCCGGGGCAGCCTTCGCGTCGGGATCGAGGCAGGCGTTCAGCGCCGCCAGCGCGTCCTCGGGCATGCTCGCCGATCCGCCTGCGCTCGCCGCGACGTAGGCCTCGATCCGGTCGAGGGCGAGATGGGTCGCGGCCCGCGCCGCGCGGTCGAGGGGGCGCTGTCCGGCGCTGATGCGCTCGAACAAGGTCTCGAGCTGGTGCGAGACCGCCTCCACCGGGGGCAGGTCGACGGCGCGGGCGGCGCCCTTCAGGCTGTGGGCCCGGCGGAACACGTCGTGCCAATCGACCGGACCGTCCGCGGCAAGTGCGGCGCGGATCGCGTCGAGATGCTCGCGGTGCTCGATCTCGAAGGCGGCGAGGAGCTGCTGGCGGATGTCCATGCGGCGGAGCGCTCGTCCGGTCCGCTAGAGCCGGTAGCGCTCGGCCAGCGCCATCAGCCCCTGCGCCAGCTCCGTGAGGTTCGCCGAGGCGGTCTCGACCTCGCGGGTGCCGGCGGCCGTCTGCTGGCTCGCCTGCCGGATGTTCTGCAGCGCCCCCATCACCTGCTCGATGCCGAGCTGCTGCTGGTTGGTCGAGGCCACGATCTGCTGGAAGGTCTGCACGCCCTCCTCCACCCGCGCGGCCATCTCCTCGATGGTGCGGACGGTGGAATCGGTGCGGGTCTTGCCGGCGGCGGCACGCTTCACCGCCTCCTCGGTGAGCATCACCGAGGCGTTGATGCCGCGCTGGATCTCCCCGAGGATGCCGCGCACCTGGGCGGTGGCGCCCTTCGCCTGGTCGGCGAGCAGCTTCATCTCGGAGGCGACGACGGCGAAGCTGCGCCCGCTCTCGCCCGCCGCCGCGGCCTCGATGGCGGCGTTGAGGGCGAGCAGGTGGGTGCGCTCGGAGATGTCGTTGACGGTGACGATGATCTCGCCGATCGCCTGGGTCCGCTCGCTCAGCGCGACGATGTTGCCGGCGACCGCCTCGCCCTGCTCGCGGATCGATTCCATCGCCTTCGCGGTGTCGGTGGCGGCACGCAGGCCCGAGCGGGCGGTCTGGGCCGCGGCCTGGGCGGTCGCGATGACCTCCGTCGCCCGCTTCGAGATCTGCGCGCCGGAATGGGTGATCTCGTCCACGGTCGCGGCGGTCTCCTGCACCGCGGCGAACTGCTCCTCGACGCTCGCCGCCTGCTCCTGGGCGGAGGCGCGGATCTCGGCGGCCGCGGCGTTCAGGTCGGCGGTGGCGGCGCGGTTGGTGCGGGCGAGGTCCGACAGGCCCGCCACCATCCGGTTCAGCGTGTCGCCGAGCCGTCCGATCTCGTCGTTGCCGGTGCGGTTGAGGCGTCCGGTCAGATCGCCCGAACCGATCTGCGCGACGAATGCCATCACGTCCTCCAGCGGGCGCACCACGGCGCGGCTGATCAGCACCGTCACCAGGATCGAGAGTAGGATCGACGCGGCGACCGTGATCGCCACCGAGAGGAGGCTGTTGCGGTAGATCTCGTTCACGCTGTGCTGTCCGGCGGCGATGACGCCGTCGAGGGCGTTGCGGGCATTGGCGATGCTGCGCAGCAGGCCGTCGTGGAGGCGGTTGACCTCCTCGTTCCGGGCCTCGACCTGGGCGATGTCGCGGGCATCGACGGACCGGAGCTGCTGCTCGCTCGCGTTGCGGACCAGACGGAACGCCTCCGCGGTCTCGGTGAAGACGGCGCCGAGGCGCCCCCAAGCCGCGACGCGCTCCGAGGACAAAGCGGAGGCCTGATAGGTCTTCGCCTCTCCGGCGACGGTGCTGAGGAGGCGGTCCAGCTCCGACACGTTCTGGCGCCAGCTACCCAGGAAATCGTCCGACCGGGCCGGTGTCGAGGCCGGATTCGCCTGCGTTTGCCCCTGGGCCAGGACGGCGATCACCGCGTTGCGCCGCACGAGACCCATGTTGCGCGCGACGTTGCCGAGATCGTCGAGCTGGCGCAGCACGCCGACATCGCGGGTCACGATCAGGTCGGTCATGTCGCGCACGCTGCCGATCTGGCGCAGGGCGTAGGCGCCCAGGGCTGCCACGATGAGGCTCGCTGCCACGAAGCCGAGGAGGATGCGTTTTCCGATCGAGAGCGACACGGGCGATTGGGCTCCGGCAGGCGATGCGGGGAGAGGGTTCGACACTCGTGACCGTCAGGTCGTGAAGCGGGCGAGCAGCGCCGGCAGATCGAGGAGGGAAAATCCCTCGCGGACGTCCCCCGTCCTGTCCGAGCCGGGCGGTGCATAGCCCGAAAGCGGGCCGCGTCCCAGGCTTTCCGGCTCGGTCGCCGGCCGCGCCAGTCCGATTTCGATCCGGGCGATGCCCAGCACGCGATCGACCGCGAGCGCGACCGGCGGCTCCTGCGCCCGCAGGCGCACGACGTGGCCGCCTTCCTCGTCCCCGCGACGGTCGAGCCCGAGGCAGGCGGCGAGGTCGAGCACGGTGACGATCGCGCCGGCCACGGCGGTGATGCCGAGCAGGGCCGTCGGCGCACCGGGCAGACCCGTGCAGGGACGCTCGGGCGTCACGCCCGCCACCGCCGTGAGCGGCAGGCCGTAGCGCTCCGTTCCGCAGGCGCAGACGAGATAGGCCGCGGTCTCGACCATCTCCTCTTGCCCCGCCTTGCGCGCGGCGAGCGCGGCGGCGCGCGCATCGAGCAGGGCGGCCGTGCGTGTCGTCGGGTCCGCCCCGGCGGTCCGGCCGATCTTCATGCGTCGCTGACCGTGAGTCCGGCCAGGACGCGGCGTGCGCTCTCGGCCAAGCGTGCGGCGCTCACTCCGTCTCCCTCCGGAAGGATCGTCTCGGACGGCAGTCCTTGCGCGAGGCGCAGCGCGTTGTCGAGGGCGCGGGCGGCTTCATCGCGGCGGCCGCCGCGGACGAGCAGCAGGCCGAGCTGGAAATGGGCCATGATGAAGCCCCGGTGGAGGAACAGCGCTCCCCGCAACGCCCGCTCCGCCTCCCGCTCCCGTCCGAGATCGAGGGCGAGCAGGCCCTCGTAGTAGCGCAGGGAGGGATCGGTGGCGTAGCCGTCGATCTCCTCGTGCAGCCGGCGCCAGGCCCGCGCGGTCTTGCCGGCATCGGCCAGCACACGGATCTCGGCCAGGAGATCGCCCGGCGAGAGCGGGTGCTCCGTCGCGGGGGAGGCGGGGATGGCGACCGGCTCCGGCGGGACGGGCGGCTGAGGGGCCGGCGAATGCTCCGGAAGGTCGTCCGGCGACCATTCCGGAAGCGCCGCGAGCGGGATCGGAGCCGCGTCCGGAATCGCCGGCACGAGCACCGGGGGCGGCTCGGACGTCGGCGTATCGATCGGGCGGTAGGCGACCGTTCCGGGCAGGGCGACCGGCTGCAGCCATTGGGAGAAGGTTGGGTTCGGCTCGGCATGGCCGATCAGGAGCCAGCCCTGCGGGTTGAGCCGCTCGCCCAGGGCCCGCACGATGCGGTTGACGTGATCGGCACTGAAATAGATCAGCACGTTGCGGCACAGGATCAGGTCGAAGCTCGCCCCCGTGCGATCGCTTCCGTCGATCAGGCTCAACAGGTTCTGGCGCTCGAAGCGCACCATGCGCCGGTAGGCCGGCCGAAGGGCGTAGCCGCCCTGGGGCAGGCCCGGCCGCGCAGGGGTGCGGCGAAACCAGCGGGCGCGCTCCTCCGTATCCAGGGTGCGCAGGGCCCAGGGCCCGAACTCGGCCTCACGGGCGGTCGCCAGAGCCGCGGCGCTGAGATCGGTCCCGACGATCGTCACGGTCCAGTCGTCGAGCGCCTCGCCGAGGAGGTCGTGGACGAGGATGGCGATGGAATAGGGCTCCGCCCCGGTCGAGCAGCCGGCGCTCCAGATCCGCAGGCGGCGGGTCTCGCGGCGCGCCCCGATCAGGTCCGGCAGGATCGTGCCGCGCAGGGCCGCGAACTGCTCGGCGTAGCGGAAGAAGAAGGTCTCGCCGATGGTGATCTCGGCCTCGAGCGCCGCCCACTCCTCCCGGCCGGCGCCGCTCTCGAGCAGGGCGAGATAGGCGGCGCAGTCGGCCACGCCGCGAATGCGCATCCGCTTGCGCACGCGGTCGTGGAGCAGGTCGTCCTTGTCTTCGTAGTAATTGTGTCCGGTCCGGGCGATCACCCGCGCCTTGAGGGCGGGGAATCCGGGATCGACCGTCGCGCCCGATGCGCGCCGCGCCCGCTCCATGGGGGCCGTCATGTGCGGGGGCCTCAGACGGGACGCGCCCCGTCGGGCTCGAACCGGGCGAGCCGCGTGGTCGCCTGCCGGGTCAGGGCGTCGAGGCGGGTCCGCTCTTCGAGCGTGAGGATCCGGTCGAGCGCGAGGAGATGCACGAGCCGGTCCGCCCAGGCGAACTCGCCGACGACGCAGCCGTTCAGGCTGCGGGCGGATTCGACCGGCCGCAGCACCTCCGTCTCGACCTGCACGAGATCAAGCGCGCGATCGACGAGGAAGGCGATGGTGCCTCGCCGGGCCACCAGGACATGCCGGTACGGATCGTCGCCGCCCGCCGCGCGAAGGTCGAACAGCGCGGCGAGATCCACAACCGGCACCGGCTCACCGCCGAGGTTGAGGAAGCCGGCGAGCGGACCGCCCGCGGCCGGAGGGGCGTGCAGGCGCGGCAACGGGAGGATCTCGCGGATCTCGGTCCGCGGCAGGGCGCAGATCGTCCCGGCGATATCCAGGAGAAGGGTGGGTAGACCCGCCATCGCATGTCCTTGAGGCGGCTCGCCGCCGGGAGCGGACGGAGGGACCGCTCGTCGTCTTGATCATGCGGTTGACGCTCGCCGAAGGCAAAGGTTTCACGAACGACCGAACCGGTCGTCCGTTGCGGCGGCGAGCGTCGGATCAGGCGACCTTCTGGCGCGAGCGGGACTTCGGCTCGGGCGCGGGAGCCTCTTCCTCGATGCGGCCGCCCGGCCGGCCGAGGCCGATCGACTTGGCGAGGGCAGAGCGCTGCGCCGCGTAGTTCGGGGCGACCATCGGGTAGTCGTTCGGCAGGCCGTAGCGCTGACGGTACGAGTAGGGATCGAGGCCGTGGGTGCCGAGATGACGCTTGAGCGTCTTGTAGGGCTTGCCGTCAATGAAGCTGATGATCGCGTCCGGGGTGACGGATTTGCGAATCTGCGCGGAGGTCGGCTTCTCGATCACCTCTTCCGCGGGGGCGGCAGCGGTCTCGGGGCTACTGAGACCGGTCAGCGCGGCATGAACGTTGATGATCAGGCCCGGGAGCTCGGAGGCGGGCACCGAGTTGTTCGAGACATACGATGAGACGATGTCACTCGCCAATTCTACGAAGTCGTTGAACGATTTTTGGTTTTCTTCTGTCATTCTGCGCGTCCGTTTCGTGAGCCCCCGGGCGCCAAGATCATACGTGCAGCGCAGCGATGCAAGAGAAGAATTGAAAAATCTACGTCAGGCTTGTGGGTATTGAGGGAAGCGCGCTCAAGTTCAGCGTTGCCGACGAAGCGTAGAAGGTTAAGTGCAGGCCAAGCTCGCACGGTCCAGTGGTGTATCAGAGCTCGACCTTCCCCTTGCCCGCGCGGACGATGTGGCCGGGTTCGCCTCTTCTGAAATTGGATCCAAGCTACGAAGGGATCATGTAATTCGGCGCCGTGTTCGCAATCTTTCTATGCCTTGGAGCCGGATAGCGCGGTCTCCCATCGCGACGGCCGGCGGCGGCCGATCGTGCTGGTGACGCAGGTTCCGATCCCACCCGGGGCGGCGCCGACGAACGGAACGTTACAACCTGTGCGAGACGATCTGCCGCGTCGGGCCGAGGCGACTGTTTTCACGCCGAGCCTGGAATCGCGGGTCTGTGTTCTTCGAGAAGCCAATTTGCCGAATCATCACGAAGGCGAAGCCGAAGTGTCGCGTCTCTTCCCGCCTCTGTTTGTTACGGCTCGGCCGTGCTACGGACGAGAGCAATGAAGTCCGCTCGTCCCATAGCGCTCTGGCTGGCGGCGGTGATCGTCACGATCGCCGCGGCGCTGATGCCGTCCGGCGCGCAGGCGCACGGCGCCCATCGGCACGCGCCTCAGGCGCAGCCTGCGGTGAGCGCGTCGTCGTCCGAGGCCGCGGTCGTCGCCGTCGAGGCTCGGCTTGCCGGTCCGTCCGCGATCGTTCGCACCGACGTCGTTCCCTTCATCGAGACCGCCCGAATCGCCTGTGCCTGTGCGGCCTGCCTGGCCGGCGGCGCCTGCGGGCACGCACCGTCGTCCTGCTGTGCGACCGGGCTCGCCCCCTCCCCGAATCCGCTGCTGGCTCCGCCGTCTCCGCGAGACCGCGCGCCGACCTGCGACGGACCGCGCCTGTCCGGCATCGTGCCCGACACACAGATCGAACCGCCCAGACCCCTCGCCTGACGCTCGTTCCCATCCGGTAGCTCGCTGCCGGGTGACGTCGTTGCTTTCCTGGCGAAGGTTCCGTTCGACATGTTCATCCGTCTCGCGGCGGCGCTCCGGGCGCTGGCCGTCTCGCTCGCGCTCGCGGCCGCATCGGCCTCCGGCAGCGCAGCCCTGGCCCATGAGGGTCACAGTCACGGTGCTGACGCGGTACAGGCCCCGCCCACGCAGGCGGCGCCGCGCGCCGAGGCCGTTTCGACGGCGTTCGAGCTCGTGGCGGTGGCGGGCAAGGACCGGGTCCGCCTCTACCTCGATCGCTTCGCCAGCAACGAGCCGGTGAACGGAGCGCGGATCGAGGTCGAGACTCCGGACGGTCCGGTCGAGGCGACGGCCGCCGGTGACGGCGTCTACGAGATCGCCGCGCCCTGGCTCGCCCGCGGCCGCCGCCACGATCTTCTCGCCACCGTGAGCGCCGACGGCGCCACGGACGTGCTCGCCCTCGATCTCCACCTTCCCGAGCCGGCGCCGGCCGCCGTCGTCTCGTCGCCAGCGGCGCCGGCGTGGCTGGCCAATCTCCGCCATCACCTCACCCATCAGGGACCGATCGGCGCCGCCGCGGGCGGCTTCCTGCTCGGGCTCGCCGTGATCATGCTGGTGCGCTCCCGCCGGGCGCTGCCGGCCTTCGCGGTCCTCGCTCTCACCCTGACGCTGCTCCTCGGGACGGCCGCCCTCGCGCACGAGGGGCACGCCGATGGCGCGGGGGAAGCCGCCCCGGTTCAGGGGGCGGCCCTCACTGCCCCGGCGACCTCGGGCGTCGAGCGTGCGCGGCGCCTGCCGGACGGCGCGGTGTTCGTTCCGAAATCGATGCAGCGCCTGCTCGCGCTCCGCACCGGGCTGACCGGCATCGCCGACCACCGCCGCACGGTGGAACTGCCGGGACGCGTCATCGCCGACCCGAATGCCAGCGGCGTGGTGCAATCCTCCGTCGGCGGGCGCCTCGCTCCCCCGTCCGGCGGCTTCCCGAATCTCGGCGCGCGCGTCCGCAAGGGCGACGTGCTCGCCACCGTGACCCCGCCGGTCCAGGCGGTGGACCTCTCCGACATGCGCCAGACCCAGGGCGATCTCGACCAGCAGATCGCCATCACCGGCCGCAAGGTCGCCCGCTACGAGCGTCTCGCCGCGACCGGCGCCGTGGCGCAGACGGCCTTGGAGGATGCCCGCGCCGAACTCACCGGCCTGAAGGACCGCCGCGCCGCCCTCGACACGATCCGCCGCGCCCCGGAGGAACTGGTCGCGCCGGTGGACGGCGTGGTCGCGGAGCGGTCGGCGGTCGCCGGCCAGATGGCGGCACCGGGCACGATGGTGTTTCGCATCGTCGATCCCGAAAAGCTCTACGTCGAGGCCCTGAGCTTCGTCGCCCTGGAGCCCGGCGCGGCGGCCACCGCGCGGCTGCCCGACGGACGCATCCTCGCCCTCGCCTCCCGCGGCGCCGGGCTTGCCGACCGCAACCAGGCGGTGCCGGTGCAGTTCGCGATCACGGGAAGCATCGAGGGCGTGCGGCTCGGCCAGTTCGTGACCGTGCTCGCGCCGACCGGCGAGACCGTTGCCGGTCTGGCCGTGCCCCGCTCAGGCGTCGTCCGCACCGAGTCCGGCGCCGTCGTCTACGAGCACGCCTCCGCCGAGCGGTACGAGCCCCGCGCCGTGCGGGTCGAGCCGCTCGATGCCGAGCGGGTGATCGTGGCGGGGGGCGTCGGGGCCGGCCGGCGCATCGTCGTCCAGGGTGCCGAACTGCTCGATCAGGTCCGCTGAGGGACGACGCGCCATGTTCGCCCTCCTCGTCCGCACCGCCCTGCTCAACCGGGTGCTGGTCCTGGCCCTCTGCCTCGCCCTCGTCCTGGCGGGCGGCCTCGCCCTGACGCGCCTGCCCGTCGATGTCCTGCCCGACCTCAACCGCCCCACCGTCACGGTGATGACGGAGGCCGAGGGCTACGCCCCGCCCGAAGTGGAGCAGCTCGTCACCTACCCGATCGAGACCCGGATGAACGGCCTGCCCGGCGTCACCCGCGTCCGCTCGGTGTCGAGCGTGGGGCTCTCCATCGTCACCGTCGAGTTCGGCTGGGACACCGACCTGTATCGCGACCGTCAGTTCGTGGCCGAGCGCCTCGCCCTGGTGCGCTCCGAACTGCCGGCCGGTGTCACGCCGCAGATGGGCCCGGTCGCCTCGATCATGGGCGGCATCCTGCTCGTCGCGGTGACGGGTGAGACGTCGAGCCCGATGCAGCTGCGCGAGACCGCCGACTTCATCCTGCGGCCGCGCCTGCTCTCGATTCCGGGCGTGGCGCAGGTGATCCCCATCGGCGGCGAGGTGCGCCAGTTCCGTGTCAGCCCGAACCCGGCGGCGATGCGGGCGCTCGGGGTCACCAACGAGGCGCTGGCGAACGCGCTGTCCGGCTTTGGCACCAATGCCGGCGGCGGGTTCGCCGACGCCAACGCCCGCGAGATCCTGATCCGCAACATCGGCCGGACCCTGAGCCTCGAGGATCTCCGCAACCTCGTGATCCCGACGGGTCCGCAGGGCGCGACCGCCGCCGCCGACCTGCCCGGCACCGGCAATCCGGCGATCGAGGGCCGGGTCTACCTTCGCCAGATCGCGGAGGTGGCGTTCGCCGCGCGGCCCAAGCGCGGCGACGGCGGCTATCGCGGCGAGCCGGCGGTGATCCTTTCGGTCGAGAAGCAGCCCGGCATCGACACCGTCCGCCTGACGAGGGATGTCGAGGCGGCGCTGAAGGAGATCGCCCCCACCCTGCCGAAGGGCATGGACGCCCAGAAGATCCTGTTCCGGCAGGCGGATTTCATCGAGACCTCCCTCGCCAATGTCGAGCGGGTGTTGATGGAAGCGGTCGCGGTGGTGGCCGTGGTGCTGTTCGCCTTCCTCATGAACGCGCGCACGACGCTGATCTCGCTCACCGCGATCCCCGTCTCGATCCTCGCCACGGCCCTGGTGTTCTGGACGCTCGGCTTCTCGATCAACACCATGACGCTCGGCGGCCTCGCCATCGCCATCGGCGAGCTGGTCGATGACGCGGTGGTCGATGTCGAGAACATCTATCGAAGACTGCGCGAGAACCGGGCCGAGGGCTCGCCCCGCAGCGTCTTCGACGTGGTGGTGGCCGCCTCCAGCGAGGTGCGCTCCGGCATCGTCTACGCCACCGCGATCATCGTGCTCGTCTTCGTGCCGCTCTTCGCGCTCTCCGGCATCGAGGGGCGGCTCTTCGCGCCGCTCGGACAGGCCTACATCGTCGCGATCCTGGCGAGCCTGCTCGTCTCTGTGACGCTGACGCCGGTCCTCACCTCCTGGCTCCTGCCCGGCATGAAGTCTCTTGCCGCGCACGAGCCTGCCCTGGTCCGCAGGTTGAAGGCGGGCAACGCGGCGCTGTTGACGACCGCCCTCGCCTATCCGCGGGTGCTGGTGGCCGGTGTCGCCGTTTGCGTCGTCGCGGCCGGCATCGCCGCCGCGCAGCTGCCGCGCGCCTTCCTGCCGGCCTTCAACGAGGGCTCGCTGACGGTCACCGTCACCTTCCGGCCCGGCATCTCGCTTGCCGAGAGCAGCCGGGTGGGGGCCATCGCCGAGCGGCTGGTCCTCGACATGCCGGAGGTCGCCACCGTCGGGCGCCGCACCGGCCGGGCCGAACTCGACGAGCACGCCGAGGGCGTCCACTCCTCCGACCTCGAAGTGCGACTGCGGGCCGGACGCCCGCGCGAGACCGTGATCGCCGAGATCCGCGAGCGACTCGCCGTCTTGCCGGTGACGGTGAATGTCGGCCAGCCGATCTCGCACCGGCTCGACCACATGCTCTCGGGCGTGCGTGCCGAGATCGCCCTGAAGCTGTTCGGCGACGACCTCGACGCCCTGCGCGCCGCGGCCGAGGGTCTCCGGGAACGGATCGCGGCGCGGGTGCCCGGCGTCACCGATCTTCAGGTCGAGCGGCAGGTTCGCATCCCGCAGCTCGACATCCGGATCGATTACGGCCGGGCCGCGCTCTACGGCGTCTCGCCCTCGACCGTGGTCGAGACCATCGCCCGGCTCGCCAACGGACGCACCCTCTCGACCATCGCCGACGGGCCGCGCCGCTTCGACGTGACCCTGCGCCTGCCCGAGGCCCGGCGCAGCCCGCAGGCGCTGGGCGACCTCCTGATCGAGACGCCGTCGGGCTGGGTGCCGGCCCGCGAGATCGCCGACATCCGCGAGACCGACGGGCCGAACCAGATCCTGCGGGAGAACGGGCGGCGGCGGATCGTGGTCCAGGCCAATTCCGACGGCCGCACCGACATGGCGGCGATCGTCGCCGGCATCCGCCGCGTCCTGGACGAGACCCGCCTGCCGGAGGGCGTGAGCGCCCGGCTGGAGGGCACCTACGAGGCGCAAGGCGAGGCCGCGCGCACCATCGGCGGGCTCAGCCTCGTCTCGCTCGCCCTCGTCTTCGCCCTGCTGCACGGGCGCTACCGCTCCGTGCCGCTGGCGCTCATCGTCATGGCCAACGTGCCGCTGGCCCTGATCGGCAGCGTGCTCGCGCTCTGGATCGCCGGCCTCCCGCTCTCGGTCGCCTCGATGATCGGCTTCGTCACGCTCACCGGCATCGTCGCCCGCAACGGCATCCTCAAGATCAGCCACATGCTGAACCTCGCCCGCGAAGAGGGGCTGGCGCTCGGGCCCGCCCTCGTGACCCGGGCGAGCCTGGAGCGGATGACCCCGGTGCTGATGACGGCGCTGTCGGCCGGCATCGCCCTCGTGCCGCTCCTGATCGACGGGACGGCTCCAGGCAAGGAGATCCTGCACCCCGTGGCGGTGACGATCTTCGGCGGGCTGATGAGCGCGACCCTCCTCGACGCCGTGCTCACCCCCGTCCTGGTCCTGATGTTCGGGCGCGGTGCCTTCGACCGGCTCCACGCCCCCGCGCCGGCCGACCGCCTGCACGCGCCGGTGCGCGAAGCCTTTTGACCCTCCGCAATGAAGGAGACGACCGATGAAACGCGCGATGCGATGCGCCGCCCTGGCGCTGACCCTCTTCGCCGCGCCCGCCGGCGCGCAGCAGGCCCATGACGGCGCCCACCGTCACGACCATCCGCCCGGCCCGAACGGCGGGCGCGTCGAGGGGGCTGGGCCGTGGCACGCCGAACTCGTGACGCGGGCCGAGGCCGTCTCGGTCTACCTGAGCGACGGCGCCGGCAAGCCGCTGCCGGTCGAGGGCTTCAAGGCGATCGCGATCCTCAAATCCGGCGCGAAGACCGCCCGCATCCCCCTCCGTGCCGAAGGCAACCGGCTCTCCGGCAAGGCCGACGCGGCCCTCGGGGAACTCCCCACCGGCGCCGTGCGCATCACCGCGCCCGACGGCGTCACCGCCAACGCCCGCTTCGACTGACAACCTCTTCGATCCAAGGATGAACGCGATGATGAAAGCTTTTCCGGCCGCTCTCCTCTTCGGCCTCCTCGCCACTCCGGCCCTCGCCGGGGACGGACATCACCACCACGGACATGCCCAACCGGCCGCGACATCGATCATCGGTGACAGCGCGGCGACCAAGGCGTTTCGCGATGCCGATGCCCGCATGCATCGCGAGATGGACATCCGCTACACCAACGACGTCGATCTCGATTTCGTCCGCGGGATGATCCCGCACCACCGCGGCGCGATCGAGATGGCGAAGATCGCCCTCGAACACTCGAAAGACCCGGAGATCCGCAAGCTCGCCGAAGAGATCGTCAAGGCGCAGGACACCGAGATCGCGCAGATGGAAGCTTTTTTAAAGCGCAAGCAGGACGCCAAGGGCCGCTGATCCGCTTTCCGGGTCAGCACCTTGTTTTTTTACTTCGGCATCACGAGCGGCAGCGAAGCGATTCAGGGTGCGACGTCTTCGGAAAGATCGTGGCTTGGATCGCTTCGGCATCGCCTCGCGATGACGGGGACGGCAATCACCGGAACGGTCGACCGGAGACCGTGCTCCTCAATCGAAGCGGGACCGGCGGCCGGAGACACGCCGCCTTTTCCCGGCCGCGGCGAACGACCCTCGCATCCTGGCTCTGCTCACTGAGCTCGCTCATTTTCGGCGACGCGACGGATTAAAACTTGCCGAGGCAAGTTCGGTTTTCATCCTTTACTTTGTCAAGATTGGACAATGGGGAGTGCTATCGCACACCCGGCCCGCCCTCTCTCGGGATTAAATCTTAAGTATATTTCGGTGATAAAACGCACTTTCAAAATATAATTCGAGGAATTACTGTCCTGATGCGACGAGAAATAAGACAAAAAATCTCGCATCTCAGGGATTACGAGAGGATCTAGGCATGAAGCGTATGATGACAGTCGGTTTTCTAACGGCGGCGGCACTCGCTCTGCCGATAGCGGCGCAGGCGGAGGGCGGCGGCAGTGGAAGCCGCCAGCAGGCCGGCGGCGGCTTCATGAGCAGCTACGTCGACGATCCCTATCATGACCCCCGCTCGCTGCACTCGCAGCGGAGGGGCACGGGCCAGATCCTCGGTGCGCCGATGCTCAGCGAGAACGCGGGCGCCAAGGGCGGCGTCGCCCGCTCGGCCCTGCGCCGGGGCACGGTCGAGCCGAACTGGGCCGCCGGCCCCGCCCCCCGCCGCCGGGCGCGCTAAGGACGGCCCTCCGGCGGCGTGGCCTGGTCCGCGCCGCCGGTCGCGCCTTCACGCCCGATCACCGGCCGCTCCAATCCCGAGCGCCCGGACCCTCACGACGAGTCTGCACCGGCTCGCACGCCGTCGCGACCCTCGCGACGGCGCGGGCAGCCTCGTCCCCGACGGCGGGCGTCGGCCTCGCCACGTCCCGTCGGATCTCATTCCGCGACCCGGCAGGCGGTGCGCCGTCTGTCATCCAGCCAGCCATTCAAACGTCCCGACGCGACGGCTCGCGCGCGGTGACGGACAGCGAGGTTTGCCGTGGACGGCATCATCCAAGGTCTTTCGAACTTCCGCGGCACGGTCTTCCCGGGCCAGCAACAGATGTATCGGCAGCTGGTCCGCGATGGTCAGCAGCCCCAGGCGCTGATCATCGCCTGCGCCGATTCCCGCGTCTCGCCCGAGCACATCACGCAATCCGGTCCGGGCGACCTCTTCGTATGCCGGAACGCCGGCAACATCGTCCCGCCCTTCTCCCAGCAGAACGGCGGCGTGTCGTCCGCGATCGAGTACGCGGTCGTCGCGCTCGGCGTGCGTGACATCGTGATCTGCGGTCATTCCGATTGCGGCGCCATGAAGGGTCTCATGAACCCCGAGGCGCTGGGCAGCATGCCCAACGTGGCGGCTTGGCTTCGCCACAGCCACGCGGCGAACCGGATCGTCTGCGAGGCCTATCCGGAGGGCATGGACCCGAAGGAGCGGCACCGCGCCATCGCCCTCGAGAACGTGGTGGTGCAGCTCAACAACCTGCGCACCCATCCGAGCGTGGCCGCGGCGCTCGCCGGCGGCAAGCTGCGCCTGCACGGCTGGTTCTTCGAGATCGAGAGCGGCCAGGTGCTCGCCTATTGCGGCGAGCGCGGCCGCTTCGTCCCCATCGACGAAGCCGCCAGCGTCCCCGTCGCGCAGGCCCCGGCCGCACGGCTTGCCACGCCGGAATTCGCCGGCTCCCACGTCCTCGCGGCGGAGTAGGACCCTTGCCATGCGCGCCTCCTTCGCCAGGCTGATGCCATCGACCCTCGGCCGGGATCTCCCGGCCTCCTTCGTCGTCTTCCTCGTGGCGATGCCCCTCTGCATGGGCATCGCCATCGCATCCGGCGTGCCGGCCGAGCGCGGCCTCATCACCGGCGTGATCGGCGGCATCATCGTCGGCTTCCTTGCCGGCTCGCCGCTTCAGGTCAGCGGTCCGGCCGCGGGGCTCGCCGTCATCGTGTTCGAGTTCGTGCGCGAGCACGGCATTGATGCGCTCGGGCCGGTCCTCGTCGCCGCCGGCGCCATCCAGCTCCTGGCCGGGGCCTTGCGGGTCGGCGGCTGGTTTCGGGCGATCTCCCCGGCCGTGGTGCACGGGATGCTCGCCGGCATCGGCATCCTCATCGTGCTGGCGCAGATCCACGTGCTGACCGACGCGCTGCCCAAGGCCAGCGGTCTCGACAACCTCGTCGCCATCCCCGGCGCCTTCTTCAACTTCGTCTCCAGCCCGGACGGCAACCGGTCCGGCGCCGTAATCGTCGGGCTCGCCACCATCGTCGCGATGCTCGGCTGGGAGAAGGTCCGTCCGGCCAAGCTCAAGCTGGTTCCCGGCGCCCTGGTCGGCGTCGTGGCAGGCACCCTCGTCGCCGTCCTCGGCGCCATGGACGTCAAGCGCGTCGAGGTGCCGGAGAACATCCTCTCGGCCGTCGCCTTGCCGGGCGCGGGCGATTGGAGCCGCCTGACCGAGCCGGCGATGATCCTGATGGCGATCACGCTGGCGGTGATCGCCAGCGCGGAGAGCCTGCTCTCGGCGGCGGCGGTGGACCGGATGCATGACGGCCCGCGCACGCAGTACAACCGCGAGCTCGGGGCGCAGGGGATCGGCAACATCCTGTGCGGCCTGGCCGGCGGCCTGCCGATGACCGGCGTGATCGTCCGCTCCTCCGCCAACGTCCAGGCGGGCGCGGCGTCGCGGGCCTCCACCATCCTGCACGGGAGCTGGATCCTCGCCTTCCTGCTGATCCTGCCGATGGTGCTCAAGGTGGTGCCGACCGCCTCCCTCGCCGGCATCCTCGTCGTGACCGGCTGGCGCCTCGTCAGCCCCGCCCACGCGTTCCACCTGCACGAGCGCTACGGCCTGCCCACCGCCGCGATCTGGCTCGCCACGATGGTGATGGTCGTCGCCACCGACCTCCTGACCGGCGTGCTCACGGGCCTCGCGCTGAGCCTCGCCCAGGTGATCCCGCACTACATCCGCGGTCCCCTGAAGATCGAGGGCGGCGCCGCGCAGACGGTGCAGGCCGGGGCCGTCCGGGCGGTGCCGGAGCTGAAGCTCTCGGGCTCGGCCACCTTCCTGCAGCTGCCGCACCTCAACGAGGCGCTGGAGCGCACGCCGGAGGGCACGCCGGTCCGCCTCGCGGCGGCGGAGCTGCGCCACGTCGATCACACCTGCCTGGAGATGATCCGGGAATGGGCGACGCGGCGGGCGAAGACCGGCGCCCACATCGAGGTGGTGGGCGGCGGCGCGAGCGGACTGCACCACAGCCTCGCCATGGTCGCCCACGCCGCGCCGAAGGACTGAGGTCGCGGGCGCGAACATGAGAAGGGCCGGTGCCGCGAACCGCGGCACCGGCCCTCTTCGTTTCACGTCTCGGAGCCCGTCGGCCGGGCTAGCCGTCCTACGCGGCCGGCCTGTCCTGCGGTCCGCCGATGCGCTGGGCCGCCACGAACCGGTTGAGGAAGCGCGGCTCCTTCTCCGGGGCGATGCGGATGGTGAGCGCGATCGCGCCGCCGGTCTCGGATTGGCGGTCGAGCACCTCGGCGTTCTCGTAGAGCCAGTTGAGCGCGGCGCCGTCCTCCGGCGGAAGCGTCACCGCGAAGGTCGAGCGGGCGCGGGCCACCTGCGCCTCGATCCGCTCGGCCAGAGCCGGCAGCCCCTCCCCCGTCAGGGCCGAGACGAGGATCGGCGCCGCCCCTGCGCCGCGATGGGCGGCGCTGAGGTTGACGAGCCGGGTGCGCTCGCCCTCGTCCAGGAGGTCGGCCTTGTTCCAGACCTCGATGATCCGCTCCGCGTCCTGCTCGATCCCGAGCTCGCGCAGCACGCCCTCGACATCCTCGGCCTGAGCCTGGGTGTCGCCGTGCGAGACGTCGCGCACGTGGAGCAGGATGTCGGCCTCGATCACGTCTTCGAGCGTCGCGCGGAAGGCGGCGATCAGCGAGGTCGGCAGGTCCGAGATGAACCCCACCGTGTCGGAGAGGATCACCGTCTCGCCGTGCGGCAGCTTGGTCGCCCGGGCCGTCGGATCGAGGGTGGCGAACAGCATGTCCTGCGCCCGCACCTCCGCCTTGGTGAGCGCATTGAACAGAGTCGACTTGCCGGCATTGGTGTAGCCGACGAGCGCGACGATCGGGTACGGCACCCGCGCGCGGCTCTTGCGATGCAGGCCGCGGGTGCGCGTCACCGCCTCGAGATCGCGCTCGATCCGGGTCATCCGCTCCTGGATCATCCGCCGGTCGGCCTCGATCTGGGTCTCGCCGGGACCGCCGAGGAAGCCGAAGCCGCCGCGCTGCCGCTCCAGGTGGGTCCAGGAGCGGACGAGCCGGGACTTCTGGTAGGCGAGGTGGGCGTGCTCGACCTGGAGCGTGCCCTCGCGGGTCGAGGCGCGCCGGCCGAAGATCTCGAGGATCAGGCCGGTCCGGTCGATGACCTTCGCACCCCAGGCCTTCTCGAGATTGCGCTGCTGCACCGGCGAGAGGGCGCAATCCATCACCACGAGGCCGATCTCCTCGGCCTTGATGAGTCCGGCGACCTCCTCCACTCGGCCCTTGCCGAGATAGGTCGAGGGGCGCGGGCGCTGGATATGCACCGAGATCGCCCGGGCCACGTCGAGGTCGATGGCGGCCGCCAGACCCACCGCCTCGTCGAGCCGCGCCTCGTCGGAGCGGACGGTCTCCGTCTGTCCGGGCGCGGTCCGCTGGGCGGCGCGGGTGAGGTAGGGGCCGAGGACCAGCGTGCGGGTCGCGGCGGCAATCTCGCCCTCGGGGGCGGCCTTCGCCTGCAGGCGGGCTTCGCCGGGCGGAAGGGTCTCAGTCATGGAGTCTCCGTGTCATCGTCCCCTTATGTCGGAACGATGACGCCATTTTGCATCCGCCGGCTTCCGCAAATGACGGAAACCGGCGAGCCGAGAGCAGATCAACGATGGAAGACGACGATCAGGCCTTCTCGGGCGCCGTCTCGTCGGGCTCGAACAGCTGCACCGGGTGGCCCGGCATGATCGTCGAGATCGCGTGCTTGTAGACGAGTTGGGAGTGTCCGTCGCGGCGGAGCAGGACGCAGAAGTTGTCGAACCAGGTCACGACACCTTGAAGCTTGACGCCATTGACGAGGAAGATCGTCAGCGGGATCTTGTTTTTGCGGACATGGTTCAGGAACGTGTCCTGGAGATTCTGAGCGCGCTCGCCCGCCATTTCTTGTTATCCTTGTTTCGAGGCCGCAACCACGGAGCAGCAGGGTCCCGATGTGAGTCGCGGGCCCGCGACTCTCTCGTGCAGGGACCGCTCTGCCGGGTTATTCCATTACAGGGCGAAGCTTGCCGCGATGCAAGAGGCACCCGGCTGCGCGGAGCGTCAATATCCACCCCTTGCAACGTCTGCCGCCGCCGGTTCCGAGGGCGAACCGGCGGGGACCCCCGTCACGGGCCGATGCCGAGCGACTTGAGCTTCCGGTGCAGGGCCGAGCGCTCCATGCCGATGAACTCGGCGGTGCGGGAGATGTTGCCGGAGAAGCGGGCGATCTGCGCGATGAGGTATTCCCGCTCGAAGATCTCGCGGGCCTCGCGGAGCGCGAGGCTCATCAGCTTCTCGCCGCCCGCGCCCGTCGGCGTCGTCGGCACCAGCGCGCCGATCTCGGTCGGCAGCATCTCGGACGTGACCTCCTGCTCCGGATCGCTCTGGGTCAGTATCATCAGCCGCTCGACGTTGTTGCGCAGCTGACGCACGTTGCCGGGCCAGTCGTGCGACTGGAGAACCGCCATGGCGTCCTCGGCGATGCGGCGCCGCGGCAGGCCGGTGGCCGCCGAGATCTGCTCCATGAAGAAGGAGATCAGCTCCGGCACGTCCTCGCGCCGCTCGGCCAGCGACGGGATCCGGATCGGCACCACCGAGAGGCGGTGGAACAGATCCTCGCGGAAGCGCCCGGCGCCGATTTCCTCGGTCAGGTCGCGGGAGGAGGACGAGATGATGCGCACGTCGACGTGGACGCGGGCGGTGCCGCCGACGCGCTGGAAATTCTGATCGACGAGGACGCGCAGGATCCGGCTCTGCGTCTCCTTGGGCATGTCGGCGACTTCGTCGATGTAGAGGGAGCCGCCATGGGCCTCCTCCAGGGCGCCGACGCGCCGCACCCGGCCCTCGCCGCCCTCGACGCCGAACAGCTCCGCTTCCATCGTCTCGGGCGTGATGGTCGCCGCGTTGATCACGACGAAGGGCCCGCTCGCCCGCGAGGAGGCGGCGTGCAGGGTGCGCGCCGAGAGTTCCTTGCCGGCGCCCGGCGCGCCCGAGATCATCACGCGGGCATTGGTTGGGGCCACGCGCTCGATGGTCTGGCGCAGCTGGTTGACCGCCACCGAGGCGCCGACGATGCGGCTCGCCTGCCCCGATCGCACCTTGAGGTCGCGCACCTCGCGCTTGAGGCGGGAGGCCTCCAGAGCGCGCTCGGCGACGAGGATCAGGCGGTCGGCCTTGAACGGCTTCTCGATGAAGTCGTAGGCGCCGGATTTGATCGCCGCCACCGCGGTCTCGATGTTGCCGTGGCCCGAGATCATCACCACCGGCAGGTCCGGGTGGCCCGCCTTGATCAGGTCGAGCACCTGCAAGCCGTCGAGGCGCGAGCCCTGGAGCCAGATGTCGAGGAAGACGAGGTGGGGCCGGCGCGACTCGATCGCCGCCAGCGCCTCGTCGGAGCCCGCCGCCGTTCGGGTGCGGTGCCCCTCGTCGTCCAGGATGCCCGCGACGAGATCGCGGATGTCGGCCTCGTCGTCGACGATCAGGATGTCGGCGCTCATGGCTGCATCTCCGCGACGCGTCGCGCTTCCATGGCGCCCTCCGTGTTCTTGTCCATCGTTGTCCCGTCACGCGCGTCCGGCGCCGCGGAGCGATTCCGCTCCCCTGGCGCGCCGGGCTCGGCATTGTGCCCGCCCTGTCGACCGACTTCCCGCGGCAGCCGCATGCGGACCTGTCCGCCGCGCCCCTCCGGGTTGTCGTTCAACTCGATCCCCCCGCCATGCTCCTCGAGCACCTTGGAGACGATCGCCAAACCGAGGCCGGTCCCGCCCTCGCGGGTGGTCATATAGGGTTCGAGCAGGCGCTGGCGCCCCTCTGCCGGAAAGCCTTTTCCGTTGTCGGTGACTTCGATCACCACGAAGGCGTCCTCGACGAGGAGGCGCAGGCGCACCCAGCCCTTGCCGCCGTCGGCGGCCAACACGTCCTCGGGCACGGCCTGGACCGCCTCGACGGCGTTCTTGAGGATGTTGGTGAGCGCCTGGGAGAACAGCCGCACGTCGAAGGCGGCGACCACCCGGCCCTGCGCGTCGGCGCCGACCGTATCGAACGGGAAATCCAGGTCGGGATGGGCCATGCGCAGCATGAACAGATTCTGGCGAGCGATCTCGGCCAGATCCTGCTGCGTGATCGCGGGCTTGGGCATCCGGGCGAAGGAGGAGAATTCGTCCACCATCCGTTTGATTTCGTCCACCTGCCGCACGATCGTCGCGGTGCACTGCTCGAACACTTCCTTGTCGGCTGTAATCACTTTTCCGTACTTGCGACGGATGCGCTCGGCCGAGAGCTGGATCGGCGTCAGCGGGTTCTTGATCTCGTGGGCGATGCGGCGGGCGACGTCCGCCCAGGCGGAGGTGCGCTGCGCCGTAACGAGGTCGGTGATGTCGTCGAGGGTCACCACGTAGCCGCGCGCCTCGCCCTGGGCCTGCTCGCTGGTGACCCGCACGGCGATGGTGCGCTCGCGCCCGCCGCGGACGAGCTGGATCTGCTGCTGCAGGGCGCGCTGGCGGCCCTCGGCCTCCGGGAACAGGGCCGCGATCTCCGGCACGACGCCCGTCAGCGGCTGGCCGACCAGTTCCCTGGCCGTCAGCCCGAGGGTGCGCTCGGCCCCCGGATTGGCGATGGTGATGACCCCGTCGGCATCGACGCCGAGCACCCCCGGCGAGACGCCCGAGAGCACGGCCTCGGTGAAGCGGCGGCGGCGGTCGATCAGGTCGTTGGCCGCCCGCAGGCCGTCGTGCTGCCGGCGCAGCTCTTGCGTCATCGTGTTGAAGCTCTCGCCGAGATGGGCGAGGTCGCCGTCGGATTTCCGGGCCGGCACGCGGGCGTAGAAATTGCCCGCCGCGACCTCGTCGGCCGCGTTGATGAGCCGGCGGATCGGGGCGACGAAGCGGTTGGCGAAGTTCAGCCCGAACCAGACCGCCGAGAGCAGCGTGATCAGCGCGATCAGGATGAAGACCGATGCGAAGGCGATCTGCACGTAGCGGCGCAGCTCGTCGTAGGTCAGGTACTCGGCCGCCGCGGCGCGGGCGACGCCGGGGAAATCGATGGCGAGCTGGCTGACCTCGCGCTGCACCAGCAGCACGGCGTTGTCGTAGGCCGGCATCCGCATCAGCGCGGCGAAGACCCGGCCCTCGTTCGGCAGCAGGCAGATCGGGTCGCTCGACTTCGCCGCATCCTCGAAGGCCGCCGCCGAGGGCAGCCGCGTCTGCTTGAGCACGTCGATGTTGGCGCGCGCCACGACCTCGTTCGGCCCGCGCATGATCTTGACGATCGGCAGCCCGAGCGCCTGGGCGCGGGTCGTCATGAAGTTCTCGAACCACTCGCGGTTCACGTCGAAATTCGGCCGCGCCCGCGTCAGGTCGTCGGCGAAGATGCGGATCTCGCGGGCGAGCGACTGGCAGTGATTCTCTTGGTAGGCGTCCGCCACCTGCACGGATTTCAGCACCACGTCGCGGACCCGGTCGGTGAAGCCCAGCGACAGGCCGACATCGATGGTCACCGAGGCGACGATGGCGAGCAGGATCGTCGGCAGGATCGCGATCAGGCTGAAGAGGCCGACGATGCGGGTGTGCAGCCGCGCCACCGAGGCATGGGTGCGCCGGGCGTGCAGGAAGACCCGCGCCTCCCAGACGATCACCACCACGAGGGCGAGGACCAGCGCCGCATTGACTGAGAGGAGCGCGACGCCGGTGGTCGGCGTCCGCGTAATCTGGATGATGCCGGCCAGGATGAGGAAGGTGACGGACGCCGAGATCAGCGCCGTGAGCACCACCGCCGCCCCGATCCAGCCCGGCCCGCGCGGCGGCGAGTCGAACCGGCGCGCGGCGGCCTCCGCTCCCTCCTCGACGGCGGGGGCATCGGACGGCACGTCTTGGGAACGTCGCGACAGCAGCGGCATTGCTGATGCGGGGCCACAACAGTGTGGCGAAATTAATACGAATCAGCCGAGCTTGAGCCGTCGATCAGGCCGCCAGACCCCCCAGCGGCGCAGGTCGCGGAAGCGGCGCCCATCCGAAAATTGCACCGTGACGCTCTCGGAGAGCCGGCCAGCGGCATCGATCTTCAGGGCATCCGGCCGCTCCAGCTCGTCGGCGCGCTCCAGGGCGGCGGCGACCGACATCGGCACCGGCTCGGCGCCGCCGAAGGCGCGCCACCACTGGACCGCCTTCTCGCGGGCATGGCCCGAATCCTCGAGGCAGACCTCGACCCGGCATCCGCCGCCGCGCCAGCGCAGGGCCACTTCGAGCCGGTCCGGACCGGAACCGCCGGGGCCGCGGTCGAGGCGCCAGCCGGTCACCTCGCGCCAGGGCGAGATCGATTCGGACAGGATCGGCAGGGCATCCTCGGCGCTGGCGGCGTGGGGCGCCTCCTCGTCCTCCGCTTCGGGCTCGACCCAGCATGCGTCGCAGGTGCTGGCGTTCAGCGCGATCAGCGCGCCGCAGCCCGGGCAGGGCTTTGCCCGCACGCTGCCCGGTGCGGCGGGGCCGAGGGCGACGCTGCGGGCGGTCACGGCATCGACCGGACCGTGCATCCGCACCAGCCCGGCATAGTCGAGCACGATCGCGTCCGCTTTGCCCGGCGCCCGGCGCAGGGCGCGTCCGACCTGCTGCACGTAGAGCCCAGCCGACTGGGTCGGGCGCAGCAGGGCGATCAGATCGACCTCCGGCACGTTGAAGCCCGTTGAGAGCACGCCGACCGAGGCGAGGCAGCGAATCTTGCCAGCGCGGAAGTCTCGCACGATTCGGTCGCGCTCGCGCTTGCCCATCT
Organism: Methylorubrum podarium; assembly: GCF_040270385.1. Classification (NCBI taxonomy): domain Bacteria; kingdom Pseudomonadati; phylum Pseudomonadota; class Alphaproteobacteria; order Hyphomicrobiales; family Methylobacteriaceae; genus Methylorubrum; species Methylorubrum podarium. Next base: position 40,919 of record NZ_JBELQE010000014.1, read on the forward strand.
CGCCGGTGACGGTCTCGCAGGAGATGTTCTCCTGCCGGATCGCGTCGCGTACCGCGGCGGCGTGGGCGAGCCCGGCGCAGAAGGCGAGCCAGGCTCGCCGCTCGCGGCCGTAGCCCACCATCTCCTCGACCGCGGCGTGGGTGATCCATTCGCGGTTGACCGCCGCCTCCAGCGCCGAGGGGACGTATTCGCCGCCGCGCTTCGGCACGCCGGAGACGTCGAGGGCGAGCGCCGTCGCCTTGCAGACGAGGGGCGCGAGGTAGCCCTGGTGGATCAGGTCGCCGACGAGCGATTCGTAGACGATCCGCTCGAACACCCTCCCCTCGCCCTCGTCGAGCCGGCCGGAATCGAGGCGGTAGGGCGTGGCGGTGAAGCCCGCGACCTTGAGATCCGGATTGGCGGCCCGCGCCGCGGCGAGGAAGCGGCCGTAGCTGGTTTCGCCGGACCGCGGCACGAGATGGGCCTCGTCGATCACGATGAGGTCGATGGCGCCGAACATGTCGGCGCGGTCTCGCACCGACTGGATCGAGCAGAAGGCGACCTGCGCGTCGGCCTCGCGCCGCCCGACGCCGGCGGAGAAGATGCCGGCGGGCGCTTCCGGCCAGTAGGACAGCAGCTCGCCGTGGTTCTGCACCACGAGCTCGCGAACATGGGTGAGGACGCAGATCCGCGCCCTCGGCGCCCGCACCAGCCATTCGCGGATCAGGGCGGCGATGACGAGCGCCTTGCCCGCGCCGGTCGGCAGCACGACGAGGCCCGGCTCGCCGCCCCGGTCCCAATGCCGGTCGAGCGCGTCGACGGCGGCGCGCTGATATTTGCGGAGACGCAGCATGGCGCGCCTTTAGCGAAGCGCGGCCGTGGAGAACAGAGGAGAAACGCGGCGGTCGGGGAGTCGGATGCGGGTGGCGGGCTTCGCGCTTAAGGCGCGCTTCCCCGACGCCCGTCATTCCGGTGCCGCGGAGCGGAACCCGGAATCTACCCGTGATGCGCGGCCCAATGTGGCATCACGGATGGATTCCGGGTTCGCCTCCGGCGCCCCGGAATGACGGCGCTGGTTCGGTTACTTCGGAGCCGCGCCGGCCTCGCCGAACGGAGCCTTTCACCGCGACGTGCGAAACACCTGCAGATCGAGATCCCGCACCTTCTTGCGTAGGGTGTTGCGGTTGACCCCCAGAAGCTCCGCGGCACGGATCTGGTTGCCGCGGGTGGCGGCGAGCGCCGCGCCGATCAGCGGGCCTTCGATCTCGCGCAGGATGCGGTGATAGAGGCCGGGCGGGGGCAGCGTGTCGCGATAGCCCGAGAAATAGTCGGCGAGGTGCCGCTCGACCGCGCCGGACAGGGTCTCGCTGTCGGAGGCTCCGTTCTTGCGGGCCGCGCCGTTGCCGTTGACGGCGGCGGGCTGGGCGAGCGGCAGGGTGTCGAGCTCCGCCTCGATGACCGGACCGGTGATGGTCTCCTGCGGGTAGAGCGCCGCGAGGCGGCGAACGAGGTTTTCCAGCTCGCGCACGTTGCCCGGCCAGCGGTAGCGCTTGAGCCGCTCCATGGCGTCGGCGTCGAGCGTCTTGCGGGTCAGGCCCTCGCGTTCCACCAGCACGAAGAAGTGGCGGATCAGGTCCGGCACGTCCTCGGAGCGCTCGCGCAGGGCCGGCAGGCGCAACGGCACGACGTTGAGGCGGAAGAACAGGTCCTCGCGGAAGATGCCCTGCTGGATCGAGACGCGAAGGTCCTTGTTGGTGGCGGCGATGATGCGGACATTGGTCTTGATCGGCACGCGCCCGCCGACGGTCGTGTACTCGCCCTGCTGAAGCACGCGCAGCAGCCGGGTCTGCGCCTCCATCGGCATGTCGCCGATCTCGTCGAGGAAGAGCGTGCCGCCCTCCGCCTGCTCGAAGCGGCCGGCGGAGCGGGAGAGCGCGCCGGTGAAGGCGCCTTTCTCGTGGCCGAAGAGTTCGGATTCGATCAGGTCGCGCGGGATCGCCGCCATGTTGACGGGCACGAACGGCCCGGTGCGGCGGCGGCCGTAATCGTGCAGCGCGCGGGCGACCAATTCCTTGCCGGTGCCGGACTCGCCCGTGATCATCACGGTGAGGTCGGTCGGCATCAGCCGGGCGAGCGCCCGGTAGATCTCCTGCATGGCGGGCGAGCGGCCCACCAGCGGGATGTCCTCGTTCTCCGGCCCGGCCCCGGGCGCGGGCGTTCCGCGGGGACGGGAGAGGGCGCGGCCGACGATCGCCGTCAGCTCCTTCAGGTCGAAGGGCTTGGGCAGATACTCGTAGGCGCCACGCTCGGAGGCGCGGATCGCGGTCATGAAGGTGTTCTGCGCGCTCATGACGATGATCGGCAGTTCCGGCCGCACCCGCTTGATGCGCGGCAGCAGGTCGAACACGTTCTCGTCGGGCATCATCACGTCGGTGATGACGAGGTCGCCCTCGCCCTGGGCGACCCAGCGCCAGAGCGTCGAGCAATTCGAGGTGGTGCGCACCTCGTAGCCGGCCCGGGAGAGGGCCTGGTTGAGAACGGTGCGGATCGCGGCGTCGTCGTCCGCGACGATGATGTGGCCGTTGGGCATGGCTCTCGACTCAACGCTCCGCGGCCGATTCACGCCCGTCGCGGGCGCTCGACATGGGAAGCAGGATCCGGAAGGCGGTGCGGCGGGGAACGGGATCGCATTCGACGATGCCCCCATGGTCGCCGACGATCTTGGCCACCAATGCAAGTCCGAGGCCGGATCCCTGCACCTTGGTGGTGACGAAGGGGTCGAACAGGTCGGACAGCATGTCGGGCGGAATACCCGGCCCGTTGTCGCGCACCGCCACCTCGATCGGCAGGCTGACGCGCTCGCGGGAGCCGGGAATCTGCAGGCGCAGGCCCGTGCGGAAGGCGGTGGAGAGCGTGATCTCGCCCTCGACCGTGTCGGTGCCGATGGCCTCCGCCGCGTTCTTCACGAGGTTGAGGATCACCTGGATCAACTGGTCCCGGTTGCCGAGAACCGGCGGCAGCGAAGGGTCGTAGTTCTCGATGAAGCGGATGTGACGGGCGAAGCCCGACTGCGCCGAGCGCTTCACCTGATCGAGCACGCCGTGGACGTTGACGGGGCCGCGCTCCACCGGCCGCTCGTCGCCGAACAGCTCCATCCGCTCGACGATGCGCACGATCCGGTCCGACTCGTCGCAGATCAGGCGGGTGAGGAGACGATCCTCGTCGTCGCGCTCCTGTTCGAGCAGTTGCGCCGCGCCGCGGATGCCGGCGAGCGGGTTCTTGATCTCGTGGGCCAGCATGGCGCCGAGCGCGACCATCGAGCGGGCGGCGCCCCGATGGGTGAGCTGCCGGTTCATCTTGTCGGCGATGGTGCGCTCCTGGAGCATCAGCACCACCGAATCGTCCTCGTCGCGCAGGGGCGTGGCGAAGACGTCGACGCTGCGCTCCGTCCCCGAGCGCGGCTGGACCAGTTCGACCCGGTATTCCGAGACGGAGGAGCGGCGGCGGCGCACCTCGGCCACCAGCGCGATGATCGGCGAGGAGAACGGGATGATGTCGCGAAGCCGCCCGCGCAGCATCAGCCGGGCGGAGGCGTCGAAAAACAGTTCGGCGGCGTGGTTGACCCGCAGGATCCGCTCGTCGGGCCCGATGGTGAGCACCGGCAGCGGCAGCGAGTTCAGCACCGCCTCGGCCGGCGGCAGGGATTCGGGGGCGGGCTCATCGGAAAAGGGCATCAGGCCGCCTCGCCGAAGGGCGTCGCCGCCGCCCCGGCCGGTTCGAGAAATGCACGCCGCAGGAGACGCAACGCCTCCGCGGGATCATGCGTGGTGACGAGGCGGCGCCGGTCGTCCGCGCCGAGCCCGCCGGCCGCGTCGGCATAGGCCGCGAGATGCTTGCGGGCGTGGCGCACGCCCATCGCCGCGCCGTAGAGCGCGATCAGCCCCTCGTAATGCTCGGCCGCGACCGCCGCGCGCTGCTCCGGCGTGAGCGGCGCGGCCGCCCGGCCGGCGAGCCCGGCAGCGATCGCGCCGACGAGCCAGGGACGGCCCACCGCCGCGCGCCCGACCATCACGCCCGCCGCACCGGACTGGGCGAGACAGGCGCGGGCCTCGTCGAGGCTCGTGACGTCGCCGTTGGCGATGACGGGAATGCGCACCGCCTCGACCACGGGGCGGATCGCCGACCAGTCGGCCCGGCCCTTGTAGAATTGCTGCCGGGTGCGGCCGTGGACCGTCACGCCGTCGAGCCCGAGCGCCTCGGCGCGGCGCGCCAGTTCGGCGGCGTTGAGGCTCGCGTGATCCCATCCGAGCCGCATCTTCACCGTCACCGGCACGTCCACCGCGCCCCGCACCGCCGCGAGAAGGCGCGCGGCGTGGTCGAGGTCGCGCATCAGCGCCGAGCCGGATTCGCCGCCGGTCACGGTCTTGGCCGGGCAGCCCATGTTGATGTCGATGGCGTCCGCCCCGTTCGCCACGGCGATCCGGGCGGCCTCCGCCATCGGCTCGGGCGCGCAGCCGGCAAGCTGCACCACGTGGGGATCGACGCCGTCGCCCTCCGCCCGAACCTGCGATTCGGCATCGCCCTTCGCGAGTTCGGCGGCCGCGACCATCTCGGAGACCACGGCGCTGGCGCCGAGCCGCTGCGCGAGGCGGCGCATGTGGAGATCGGTGACACCCGACAGCGGCGCCAGCAGCACCGGCGGACTCTTCGCCCCCCGGTTGTCCGCCCCGCGCAGTGCGCTCAAATAATGATCAGCTGTCATTGTGCACAAGAAATAGCCAAATGGCGGGCGGACGCAAGCGTCTGCCGCGTTTGCCTTCGCGCTTCTTGACGCATAAGGACGCGGCGATCCCCATCCATCCCCAGATGATTTCCATTCGAGGCCCGAGCATGTCCGATGAAGCCGCGCGGTCGCAGGGCAGCGAAACGGTGGCGGCGGTCGTGGTCGCGGCCGGTAAGGGCCTGCGGGTCGGCGGAGACCTGCCGAAGCAATATCGCCGCGTCGGCGGCCGCGCCGTTCTGACGCGGACGCTTTCTGCGCTGGCGGCGTCCCCCCGCATCGCCCGGATTCAGCCTGTGATCGCGCCGGACGCGCAGGACTTCTATCGCGAGTGCCTCGCCGACCTCGAACCGGCGCACCGAGAGAAACTCGCCGAACCGGTTCCCGGGGGGGCGACGCGCCAGCAATCGGTGGCGGCCGGGCTCGAAGGGCTCGCCCGCGCCGGCACGCCCGACCTCGTGCTCGTCCACGACGCGGCGCGGCCCTTCGTGGACGAGGCCCTGATCGACCGCGCGGTCGCGGCGGGGAGCCGACACGGCGCGTCGGTGCCGGGGATCGCGGTCTCCGATACCATCAAGCTGGTCGAGGATATCGCGCCGGGGATCGGACGCGTCCACGAGACCCCGGCCCGGGAAAACCTTCGCGCGGTGCAGACGCCGCAGAGCTTCCGCTTCGGCCTGCTCCTCGATGCCCATCGCCGGGCGGTCGCCGAGGGGCGCGACGGCTTCACCGATGACGGGGCGCTCGCCGAATGGGCCGGGTTGCCGGTGGTGGTGTTCGAGGGCGACCCGCGGAACCGCAAGATCACCCAGGCCGCGGACCTGATCGAGGCCGATCGGGCATTCTCCGGCCGGGCTTTCTCCGAACCGTCGCCCGCGATATCTGATGGTCCCATGACCACCTACGTGACCCGCCTCGGCACCGGCTTCGACGTCCACGCCTTCACGGAGGGCGACCATGTCTGGCTCGGCGGCGTGAAGATCCCCGCCGACCGGGGCGTGCTCGCCCATTCCGACGGCGACGTGGCCCTGCACGCGCTCACCGACGCGCTCCTCGGCGCCATCGCCGACGGCGATATCGGCACCCACTTCCCGCCCTCCGACGAGAAGTGGCGCGGCGCCGCCTCCGACCAGTTCCTGGCCCATGCCTGCGAGTTGGTGCGGGCGCGCGGCGGCAAGATCGACCATCTCGACGTGACCGTGCTGGCGGAGGCTCCGCGCATCGGCCCGCACCGGGAGGCGATCCGCGCCCGCATCGCCCAGGTCGCGGGCGTGCCGCTCTCGTCCGTCTCGATCAAGGCGACGACGACGGAAAAGCTCGGCTTCGTCGGCCGGGCCGAGGGCCTCGCCGCCCAGGCCGCCGCGACGGTGCGGCTGCCGGAGGTCTGCGCCGAGCTCGAGACCGAAGCGGAGACCAACGAGCGCCGCTCGTGATCGCCGACGCCGCCCTGCTCGCCCGCGCCGAGGCGCTGGTGCGAGCCTACGCGGCGGCGGCCAAACAAATCGCGACCGCCGAATCCTGCACCGGCGGCCTCGTCGCCGGGCTGCTCACCGCGGTGCCCGGATCCTCGGCTGTGGTGGAGCGCGGCTTCGTCACCTATTCCAACGAGGCCAAGGCCGAAGCCATCGGTGTGCCGACGGACCTCATCGTCGCGCACGGAGCGGTGAGCGAACCCGTCGCCCGTGCCATGGCGGAGGGGGCGCTCGGAGCGTCACGGGCGGACGTCGCGGTCTCCGTCACCGGCATCGCCGGTCCGGGCGGCGGCAGCGAGGCGAAGCCGGTCGGGCTGGTGCATTTCGGCCTCGCCGTGCGAGGCGGAGCGACCCGGCACGTCGAGCGCCGCTTCGGCGATCCGGGACGGGCCGAGATCCGGCGGCTGTCGGTGGCGGAGGCCCTGGCGTTGCTGGAGGAGGCAGTCGGCCTCCACCGTCATTGCGAGCCGGATGGCGAAGCCATCCAGCGGCGCGACAGCTCCGAATAAGGCGAGCGCTGGATGGCCGCGGCTCCGCCTCGCAAGGATGGCTGAGACGTCGGATCTCACCCCAACAATCGGTCCAGCGTGATCGGCGTCCGGCGCACCCGGATGCCCGTCGCGTGGTAGACCGCGTTGGCGATCGCGCCCGCGGTACCGGTGATGCCGATCTCGCCGACGCCCTTGATGCCGAGCGGGTTCACGTGCGGGTCGTGCTCGTCCACGAGGATCGCCTCGATCGACGGCACGTCGGCATTCACCGGCACGTGGTACTCGCCGAGATTGGCGTTCATGACGCGGCCCGAGCGGGGATCGACCACGGCGTTCTCGTGGAGCGCGAAGGAGACACCCCAGATCATGCCGCCGTAATACTGGCTGGTGACCAGGCGCGGGTTGACCACCCGGCCGGCGGCGAAGGCGCCGACGAGGCGGGTGACGCGGATCTGGCCGAGATCGGGATCGACGCTGACCTCGGCGAAGACCGCGCCGTGGGCGTGCATGGCGTAGGCCTCACGGGAAGCCGGATCGGCGGCGCCCTGCCCCTGCGCCGAGATGGAGGCGCGGCCGGCCCGGTTCAGGATCTCGGAGAAGGATTCGCTGCGCCCTTCGTCGTCCCGGCGCACCAGCCGCCCGTTGCTTGCGTAGACGCCGGCATTGCCGGCCCCGAACAGGGGCGAGCGCTCGTCGTTGGTGGCAAGCTCCGCGAGCTCCGCCAGCACCGCCGCGGCGGCGGAATGGATCGCCGAGCCGGCGGTGGCCGTGTGGGCCGAGCCGCCGGCGATGCCGGCATTCGGCAGATCCGAGGTGCCGCTCTTGAAATCGAGCTGGTCGAGGTCGATCCCGAGCCCGTCGGCGGCGATCTGCGCCAGCGCGGTCCAGGCGCCCTGCCCCATATCGTGGGCGCCGAGCGCCACCGTGCCGGTGCCGTCGGCCCGGATCTCGGCCCGCGCCTCCGCCTGCATCATCAGGGCCGGGAACAGCGCGGTGCCCATGCCGTAGCCGACGAGCCGGCCGGCGGAATCGCGCATCGAGCGGGGCGCCGGACTGCGCTTGTCCCAGCCGAAGCGGGCCGCGCCCTGCGCGTAGCACTCCCGCAGGGCCTTCGACGAGAAGGGGCGGCCGGAGATCGGCTCGGCCTCGGCATAGTTCCGCAGGCGGAACTCCAGCGGATCGAGGCCGCAGGCTTCCGCCATCTCGTCGATGGCGCCCTCCAGCGCGACGCTGCCCGAGGCCTCGCCGGGCGCGCGCATGAAGAGAGGCGTGCCGGTATCGACGCGCACGCCCGAATGGCGGGTCGAGACCGCGGGCGCGGCGTAGAGGTAGCGCGAGATGGCGCTGGCCGGCTCGAAGAAATCGTCGAACCGGCTCGTCGCGGTCAGGGTATGGTGGTCGAGGGCGGTGAGCGCGCCCGACGCATCGGTGCCGAGCCGCAGCGTCTGGCGCGTCTCGGCGCGGTGGCCGACGGGGCCGAACATCTGCTCCCGGCGCAGCACCAGCTTCACCGGCCGGCCGACGAGCTTGGCCGCCATCACGCCGAGCACCTGCGGCCCGGACAGGAAGCCCTTCGAGCCGAAGCCGCCGCCGAGGAAGGGCGAGCGGACCAGGACGTTCTTCGGATCGAGGCCGAACAGGCCGGCGAGCCGGAGCTTGGCCATGGCGAGACCCTGGCTCGGCGTGTCGACGATCAGCCGGTCGCCGTCCCACTGCGCGACGATGGCGTGGGGTTCGAGGGCGTTGTGGTACTGCGCCGCGGTCTCGTAGGTCGTCTCGACCCGGCGCTCGGCCTGGCCCAGCCCGGCCTCGACATCGCCGCGCGACGCGGTCGTCTTGTCGCCCGCGCCGACGCCCTCGGGCACCTGCGGTTCGTCGGCGTCGAGCCCGATGCGCGGCGGCTCCACCTCGTAGCGCGGGGCCAGCAGCTCGGCGGCCTCGGTCGCCGCCTCCAGCGTCTCGGCGATGACCACCGCGATCGGCTGGTGAGCGTAGCGGACCCGGTCGTTCTGCAGCAGATCGAGCCGGAACATGAAGGGGTTGTCCTTCGCGTCCGGGTCCTGGGCGAGCCGCGGGGCGTTGGCGCCCGTCATCACCTCGACGACGCCCGGATGGGCCTTGGCCGCCGCGACGTCGAGGCCGATGACGCGGCCGCGGGCGATGCGGCTCACTGCCACCACCGCGTGGAGCAGCCCCTCCGGGCGGTTGTCGGCGGCGTAGGTCGCCGCTCCGGTGACCTTCAGGAGGCCGTCGCGGCGGGTCAGCGGCTGGCCGATGCTCGACCCGTGCCGGGCCTGCTCGTAGGCGATGTCAGGCATGGAGCGCGTCTCCTGAGAAGGCGGAGGCCGGGAGCGCCGGCAGGCGCTCCGGGGTGCCGGCGGCGGCCAGGGTCAGCGCCCGCACGATCAGGCGGCGGGCGAGCTCGATCTTGAAGGCGTTGTCGCCGGAGGGCCGGGCCTCCGCGAGGGCCGCGTCGGCCGCCTCTGCGAAGCTCCGTTCGCTCGCCTCCGCGCCGGCCAGCACCGTCTCAGCGGCGCGGGCGCGCCACGGCTTGAGCGCGACGCCGCCGAGCGCGATCCGGGCCTCGCCGATCCGTCCGCCGTCGAGCCGCAGCGACGCCGCCGCCGAGACCACGGCGAAGGCGTAGGAAGTGCGGTCGCGGACCTTGAGGTAGCGGGAATGTCCGGCGAAGTCCGCCGCCTCCGCCGGCAGGCGGAGCGCCACGATGAGATCGCCCGGCTCCAGCACCGTCTCCCGGTCCGGCCGATCCTCGGGAAGCCGGTAGAGCGCGTCGAGCGGCACCTCGCGGGCGCCGCCCTTGCCCTCGATCTCGACGACCGCGTCGAGCGAGACCAGCGGCACGCAGAAGTCGGACGGGTGCGTCGCGATGCAGTGCTCGCTCCAGCCGAGCACGGCGTGGAGCCGCGTCTCGCCGCCCCGCGCGTCGCAGCCGGCGCCGGGGTCGCGCTTGTTGCAGGCGCTGGCCGGGTCGTAGAAGTAGGGGCAGCGGGTCCGCTGCAGCAGGTTGCCGGCCACCGTCGCGGCGTTGCGCAACTGCGCCGAGGCGCCGGACAACAGCGCTTCCGCCACCGCCGGATGCGCCTTCGCGAAGCCCCGGTCGTAGGCGAGGTCGCTGTTGCGGACGAGGGCGCCGATGCGCACGCCGCCGCCGGGCAGATGCTCGATCCGGTCGAGGCCCGGCAGATGCGTCACGTCCACGAGCCGGCCGGGACGGGCGATGTTGCCCTTCATCAGGTCGAGCAGATTGGTGCCGGCGGCGAGGTAGGCCGCACCCGGCTCGGCGGCCGCGGCGACGGCCTCGGCGACGCTGCCCGCGCGGACGTAGTCGAAGCGGTTCACGCGGCCTCTCCCTGCTCGGTGCCGGCCATGCGCGCCTGCGCGTCGAGGACGGCCTGCGTGATGCCGATATAGGCGCCGCAACGGCAGAGATTGCCGCTCATCCCCTCGCGGACCCGCTCGGGATCGTCGCCCGCCTGGCCTTCGCGGATCAGGCCGACGGCGCTCATGATCTGCCCCGGCGTGCAGAAGCCGCACTGGAAGCCGTCATGTTCGATGAAGGCGGACTGGACCGGGTGAAGCTGCTCGCCCCGGGCCAGGCCTTCGATGGTGAGAACCTCGGCGCCGTCGAGGCTGACCGCGAGCGCGAGGCAGGAATTCACCCGCCGCCCGTTCACGAGCACCGTGCAGGCGCCGCACTGGCCCCGGTCGCAGCCCTTCTTCGAGCCGGTCAGATCGAGGCGTTCACGAAGGAGATCGAGGAGGGTGACCCGCGGATCGTCGAGTTCGATCGCGCGGGGCTCACCGTTGACGGTCAGCGTCAGACGAAAAGTCATGCGGAGACGGCTCCCAGGCCCGCGTCCTGTCTGGAAGCGTTTCAATTAGCCCGGCCGTTTCCGGCGACCAGTGCGGCGAAACGGATTCGGTCAGACCGTCTCAGCTCCAACGGATGGCCAGTGCGGGCGCCGTCGCCCGCCGGGCGCGAATCCGCTACGCCCTGGTCGGCCTGTCGGCGCTCAGGTTCAGCAGCGCATCGATGAGCGGCTGCGCGCTCTCCATCACGGACTGATTGCGGGTCTGGAGCGCGAGATCCGGCGCTTCTGGCGCCTCGTAGGGGGCCGAGATCCCGGTGAAGTTCGGAATCTTGCCGGCCCGGGCACGATCGTAGAGCCCCTTGGGATCGCGCGCTTCGCAGACCGCGAGCGGCGTGTCGATAAAGACTTCGAGGAAGGGGATGTCCCCCGCGATCGCCCGCGCCGCCGCGCGCTCGGCGCGGAACGGCGAGATGAGTGACACGATCACCACGAGGCCGGCATCCGCCATGAGGCGAGCGGCTTCCGCGGCGCGGCGGATGTTCTCGACCCGGTCGGCCGCCGTGAAGCCGAGGTCGCGGTTGAGGCCCTGACGCAGGTTGTCGCCGTCGAGCACCATGGTGCTGCGGCCGGCTTCCGTCAGTCCCCGATCGACCGCGTCGGCGATGGTCGACTTTCCGGCGCCGGACAGACCGGTCAGCCACGCGATGGCCGGGCGTTGTCCCATCCGGGCCCAGCGCCGCTCGCGCGGTTGAAGAGGCTGCCACGTCACGTCGGACTTGCGTGTGGTCGTGAGAGTCATCGCCTCGAGCGGTTTCCCCGGCTGCCACGGATCGCCATCGAACGATGCAGTGAGCAACCTTGATCTGCGCTTCCGCCGGCGTCTAGCCGGCTCGGTTGAGGAACCGTGTCTCACGCCTCGCGTGAAAAGAAAACGCTTAGATTCATGCAAAATCGAGAAACATAACGATGTTAACGCGCCTGCCGAGGAACAACCATACCGTCACCCGATAGATCGCTGGGTAGCCTGTGGCTATTCAGCGAATGAGAGGCCCAGATGGCGCCGCTTTTCTTCATCCATCTGCCAAAGACGGGCGGGACAAGCCTGCGCCGCGCCGCTGAGCAGATTTTTCCACGCTCTAAGATCCTGATGGCCTATGGGCGTGATGCCAAGACGACCAGCCCATTCGCGAACGAAGTGATGCACCACAGCCCGGACTTGCCGATCGAGGGCAAGCTGGCGGCGCTCTCCGACCACATCGTCGCGCACGACATCGCTTTCTTCGCGAGCCATATGAGCGCGGCCCACCTGCCCTGCTACGATCCGGCCCGCGCCTTCGCCCTGTTCCGGTCGGTGCCGGAGCAGGTGCTCTCCTATTACACCTTCCAGAAGGCGCAGAAGCGCACGCATGACCGATTCGAGGTCTTCATCGAGAAGCCCGAGAACAGGAACATCCAGAGCAGATCCTTCGGCCCGGCGGATGTCGATCAAGTCGGCGTGGTCGGGATTCTGTCGGACTATGCCGGTTTCGTTGCCCGGCTCAACGCTCGTTTCGGCACCGCTTTCCCGGTGCTTCACCGCAACCGCCGCTCACCCCTGAGCCGATTGACCGGTCCCTCCCTCGATCCCGAGATGCGGGCGCATCTCGAACAGCTCAATCCGGAGGATGTGGAGTTGTACCGCCGGGCCGAAGCGCGCTGGCGCCGGGACACGCGATGACGAGGCACGGAAAGGCGGCGTCCCGCGCAATGCGGCACGTCCGATGTGCCGGATTGCCCTGCGCATGCACAGAGTTTCTCGAAGCTGAAGCAACAGATTAGGTTTGGTATCGGGCTCATCGCGGGGCTGAGCCGAACGGCGCAGCACATTGCGAATCGGATTCGCGTCGATTAACTGTCGACGCATTAGCGTTGGAGCAGGGAGGCGCAGCATGGTTGTCGGCACCGTCTCCCCTCGCGCAGGAACCGCTTCGCTTCCTGCCGGAATCGCCTAGGCGCATTCCTCCGCCGCCCGGCCTGACGGCCCAGGCGGCGTACGCACCCTTCCCGATCTGATCTCGCCGGACCGCGGCCTCGGCCTGCGGCGCCCGCGTCCCTCGGAGCCGACGCGTCGTCGTCGGGCGCTGCCATGTCCCTGTCTTCCCCCCGGCGCGCGAATGCTGTCCGCCGCGTTCTCGCCTTCGTCGTCCGCGGTTGGCGCGAGCGCCTCGGCCTGGTCTCTGCCCTCGTTTCCGCGATCACGCTCGCCACCTTGGCCGACGTGATGCTGCCGCTCTATGCCGGGCGTCTGGTCGATGCGCTCGCCGGCGCCGAGCGGCACGCCGCCCTGCAGGCCGCGCTGCCGGCCTTCGCCGCGATGACCGCGCTGAGCCTCGCGACCGTGGTGCTGCGCCACGTCGCCTGGAGCCTCGTGGTGCCGCTCACGCTCGGCACCATGTCCGACATCGCCCGCCGGAGCTTCGCCCGGGTGCAGCGCTTCTCGACTGAGTGGCACGCCAACACCTTCGCGGGCTCCACCGTGCGCAAGATCTCGCGCGGGATGTGGGCGCTCGACGGGCTGAACGACGTGCTGCTGCTCTCGATCCTGCCCTCCGTCGTCGTGCTCGCGGGTACGACGGTGGTGCTCGGCCTGCACTGGCCGGCCATGGGTGCGGTGATCGGGATCGGCGCGCTCGCCTATGTCGGCACGGCAATCGTCCTGGCGACGCGGGTGATCGCGCCCGCGGCCACGCTCTCGAACGCCCTCGACACGCGGCTCGGCGGCGCGCTCAGCGATACGATCGGCAACAACGCGGTGGTGAAGGCGTTCGGCGCCGAGGCGCGGGAGGACGAGCGGCTCGCCCGCGTCCTGTCGAAGTGGCGGCGGCGCACCCGGCGCACCTGGATGATCGTGACCTGGAGCGGCACGGCCCAGCTCGCGCTGCTGCTCGCCTTCCGCACCGCCATCGTCGCCACCGCGCTCTGGCTGTGGTGGCTGGGGCAGGCGAGCCCCGGCGAGGTCGCCTACGTGCTGACCACCTACTTCGTGGTGCACGGCTATCTCCGCGACATCGGCGGCCACATCAACCACCTGCAGCGCTCGGTCAACGAGATGGAGGAACTGGTCGCGCTCGAGTCCGAGCCCGTCGGCGTCGCCGACCGGCCGGGGGCGGTGCCGCTCGCCGTCAGCGGCGGCGCGATCCGCTTCGACGGGGTGCGCTTCCATTACGGCACGCACGGCACGCCGCTCTACGACGGGCTGTCGGTGTCGATCCCGGCGGGCCAGCGCGTCGGCCTCGTCGGGCGCTCGGGCTCCGGCAAGACCACCTTCGTCAAGCTGATCCAGCGGCTCTACGACGTGAGCGGCGGGCGCGTGCTCATCGACGGGCAGGACGTGGCGTCGGCGACACAGGCCAGCCTGCGGGCGCACGTCGCCATCGTCCCGCAAGAACCGGTGCTGTTCCACCGCTCGCTGGCCGAGAACATCGCCTACGGCCGGCCCGGCGCCTCGGCGGAGACGATCGAGCGGGCGGCGCGGCTCGCCAACGCCCACGACTTCATCGCCCGGCTGCCGAAGGGCTACGCCACGCTGGTGGGCGAGCGCGGGGTGAAGCTCTCCGGCGGCGAGCGGCAGCGGGTGGCGCTCGCCCGCGCGTTCCTCGCGGACGCGCCGATCCTGATCCTGGACGAGGCGACCTCCAGCCTCGATTCGGAATCCGAGGCGCTGGTGCAGGAGGCGATGGAGCGGCTGATGCGCGGGCGCACCGCGATCGTCATCGCCCACCGTCTCTCGACGGTGCGCGCCCTCGACCGCATCCTTGTGTTCGACCGCGGCCGCGTCGTCGAGGACGGGCCGCACGCCGCGCTGATGCGGCGACCGAACGGTGCCTATCGGGCACTGTTCGAGCGGCAGACGATGCTGGCGGAGAGCGCGTGAGGATCCTGTTCGTCTGCGGCCGGGCTCGCGCCCGCAGCCCGACCGCGGAACAGGTGTTTTTGCGATGGCCGGGCGTGGAGACGGCCTCGGCCGGGGTTTCGGAGGATGCCGACGAACCCGTGGACGCCGATCATCTCGCCTGGGCCGAGATCATCGTGGTGATGGAGCGCGCGCATCGGCGCAAGCTGATGCGCCGCTTCGGCCCGGCCCTGCGCCATGCCCGGATCGTCTGCCTCGACGTGCCCGACGACTACGCCTTCATGGAGCCGGCGCTGGTGACGCTGCTGGAGGCGCGGGCGGGGCGGTTCCTTCCGCGATAGGAGGTCGGCAATCGGGACACTCGATTGAGATTGCCAATGAGAGCCAGATTTTGTACATGATACGTTTCATGTACTGACCGATATGATCCGTCATACGGCCCCCGATTGATCACCTCGGTCTCCCCTCCGTCATCGCGAGGCGAAACCGTGGTGATCCAGGGCGCGTTGCTTCCGGAAAGGTCGCGCTCTGGATTGCTTCGGCTCCGCCTCGCAATGACGGTGGAGACTCAAAGGTGATCGTCGGCAATTCGCATGATCCAGAGTTTTGCCGATAAGTATACGCGGTCGCTGTTCGAAGACGGAATCTGCCATCGGCAGTGGCGGTCATTCGAGCGAATCGCCCGGCGCAAGCTGGATGCTCTGGATTATGCTGTGGTGTTGGAGGATCTGCGCAGCCCGCCGGGCAACAAGCTCGAATCTCTGAAGGGAGATCGGGCGGGGCAGCACAGCATTCGCATCAATGATCAATGGCGTATCTGCTTCCGCTGGACGGAGTCGGGTCCGGAAGATGTCGAAATCGTCGATTATCATTGATCGTCTTGTCGGCGACCAGGAAGTGAGCCCATGAAGCGGATCCGCACGCATCCCGGCGAGTATCTCTCGGAAGAGTATTTACAGCCGCTCGGTCTCAGCGCCCGCCGGCTCGCAATCGAGATCGGCGTCCCGGCCAATCGCATCACGGAACTCGTCCGGACGCGCCGCGGGATCACGGCCGACACCGCGCTTCGACTGGCGCGCTATTTTGGAACGACCCCGCAATTCTGGATGAATTTCCAGGCCGGTTACGATCTCTCCAAGGCACAGGCTGAGACGGACTACTCGACCGTTCCTCAGCACCCGCCCGCCGACGTGGCGTGAGCGCGTTCAGCGCATCGTCCTGGATATCGGATCCAGGACGATGCGCTAGATCACTGATGTTGCATCGTCTTTTTCGAGAGCCGGTGGCCACCTTTCGGGACGATGCACTAAGCCGCGCGATCGAACGCGCCCTCCTTCGAGAAGACCGGCCCGAACAGATCCTTGGCATCCTTCGGTTCGGGGAGGAGATCGAGATCCGGCCCGGCGCCCGCGACCTCCCGCAGGCAGCGCAGCGCGGAAAAGTCTTCGAGCGCGAAGCCGACGGAGTCGAACAGGGTGATCTCGTCCCGGCCGGTGCGGCCCGGCGCGTCGCCGCGCAGGACCTGCCACAGCTCAGTGACGGGATAGTCCGGCGGCATCTGCTGGATCTCGCCCTCGATCCGGCTCTGCGGCTCGTATTCCACGAAGGTGCGGGCGCGCCTCAGGATGTCGGCGTGCAGCTCGGTCTTGCCGGGGCAGTCGCCGCCGATGGCGTTGAGGTGCTGGCCCGGCTCCACGAGATCGGGCGTGAGGATCGTGGCGCGGGTCTTGTCGGCGGTCGCGGTGGTGACGATGTCGGCGCCTGCCACCGCCTCGGCGACGGAGTTCGCGCAGACGAGCCGCAGGCCGCGGCCTTCGAGGTTCGCCCGCGCCTTCGCCACCGCCGCCGGATCGACGTCGAACAGCCGGATCTCGGTGACGCCGAGCGCGAGTTTGAAGGCGAGTGCCTGGAACTCCGCCTGCGCGCCGGTGCCGATCAGCGCCATGGAGCGGCTCTCGGGCCGTGCGAGCACGGAGGCCGCGAGCGCCGAGGTCGCCGCCGTGCGCAGGGCCGTCAGCACGGTCATCTCGGAGATCAGGAGCGGATAGCCCGTCGCCATGTCGGCGAGCACGCCGAAGGCGACAACGGTCTGCCTGCCGAGCCGCGTGTTGCCGGGATGGCCGTTGACGAACTTGAAGGCGTAGAGCTCGGCATCCGAGACCGGCATCAGCTCGATCACGCCGCCGGCCGAATGGCTGGCCAGACGGGGCGAGAGGTCGAAATCCGTCCAGCGCAGGAAGTCGGCGCGCAGGCTCGCCGTGAGGCGCCGCAGGATCGGCTCGGGCCCCTCCCGCCGCAGGATGTCCGCCATCTCGCCGGATCCGATGTAGCGCGTCACACAACTGCTCCTCGGCACGTCCCGGACCAAAGCATGGCCGAACGCGACGCGCAGCCGAAAGTTGAATAAGTGCACAATCCGAGCATGCGATTGCTCGGTCTGCTAAGCTCGGCTGGTCGAAAGGAGGCGTCCATGCTCGACGAGACCGACCGTCAGCTGATCGCCCTGCTGCGCACCGACGCGCGGATGCCGCTGGCCAAGCTCGCCGCCACGCTCGGCGTGACGCGGGCGACGGTCCGCGCCCGGCTCGATCGGCTGGTGACGTCCGGTGTGGTCACCGGCTTCACCGTCACGGTACGGGATCTGCAGCCCGACGGCGTGCGGGCGGTGACGCTGATCGAAGTGGACGGCCGTCACGCCGAGAGCGTGATCCGCCGCCTGTCGGGTCTGCCGGAGATCCGGGCGCTTCACACCACGAACGGCCGCTGGGATATCGTCGCCGAGATCGAGGTGCCGACGCTCGGCGATTTCGATGCGCTGCTGCGCACGGTCCGTCAGATCGACGGAATCGCCAATTCCGAGACCAGCATCCTGCTCGCGGCCCGAAAGGGCGGCTGATCAGGCGGCCGCGCCGTAGATCGCGGCGGCGCGGCCCTCGAACGCGTCGGTGAACTTGCGGAAGGCGCGGTCGAACATCGTGCCCATGAGCAGGCCGAGCGTCCGGCTCTTGAACTCGTAGGTGATGAAGAAGTCGACCTCGCAGCCCCCGCCCTCCGCATCGCGGAAGGTCCAGCGATTCTCGAGGTGCTTGAACGGACCGTCGATGTATTCGGCGACGATCTTGCGGTTTTCGCGGTCGAGGCTCACGCGGGTGGTGAAGCGCTCGCGGATCGCCTTGTAGCCGACGCCCATCTCCGCGACCCGCACCTTGGTGCCGTTCGGCCCCTCGGCGTCGCGCAGAACCCGCAGCGACTCGCAGAGCGGCAGGAATTCGGGGTAGCGCTCGATGTCGGCGACGAGATCGTACATCTGCGTCGCCGAGTGACGTACTTTCCTCGTGATGCGGAAGGAGGGCATTCGGGCTCAGGCGTTGACGGCGACGGGAGCGGGCCCGAGCTTGGCCAGACGGGCAGCCTTCAGCCGCGCGAAATCCTCGCCGGCATGATGCGACGAGCGCGTGAGCGGCGTCGCCGAGACCAGCAGGAAGCCTTTCGCGTAGGCCGTGGTCTCGTAGGCTTTGAATTCGTCCGGCGGCACGAAGCGCACGACCTCATGATGCTTGCGGGTCGGCTGCAGATATTGGCCGATGGTGAGGAAGTCGACCTCTGCCGAGCGCAGATCGTCCATGAGCTGCACGACTTCGTTCCGTTCCTCGCCCAATCCGACCATGATGCCGGACTTGGTGAAGATCTTCGGATCGAGTTCCTTCACCCGCTGCAACAGGCGCACGGAGTGGAAGTAGCGGGCACCGGGCCGCACGGTCACGTACTTGCCGGGCACGGTTTCCAAGTTGTGGTTGAACACGTCGGGCTTGGCCGCGACGACGACTTCGAGTGCACCGGGCTTCCGCAGGAAGTCGGGCGTCAGGATCTCGACGGTGGTGCCGGGGCTCGCCCGGCGGATCGCGGCGATGGTGCGCGAAAAATGCTCGGCGCCGCCGTCCTTGAGGTCGTCGCGATCGACCGAGGTGACGACGACGTGGTGCAGGCCGAGCTTGGCGACCGCGTCGGCGACCTTCTCCGGCTCCGCCCCGTCGAGCGCCTCCGGCAGGCCCGTGCGCACGTTGCAGAACGAGCAGGCGCGGGTGCAGGTGTCGCCCATGATCATGAAGGTGGCGTGCCGCTTCTCCCAGCACTCGCCGATATTCGGGCAGCCTGCCTCCTCGCAGACGGTGACGAGGTTGTTGGCGCGGACGATGTCCTTGGTCTCGGCCCAGAGCTTGGAGCCCGGCGCCTTGACCCGGATCCAGTCCGGCTTGCGCTGGATCGCCGTGTCCGGCCGGTGCGCCTTCTCGGGATGGCGCGGCCGCGCGGGCCCATCCCCTTTCGGCCGGGTGTCGTTGTTCAGAAGATCGAGGACGACGGCCATGGCGATGCGGGGTGAGCCTCACGGGAGCCGGGCCGGTCGATCCGGCCGCGTCCCTGACTTAAGGCCTCGTGCCCCCTGCGCATAGGGCGGGGGCGACAACCCGCCCCGGCCGTAACCCTGCTCAATGACAATCGTCAGTGCTTGTCGCGGCCGGGAGCCGAGGCGTAGCGCGCCGGGCCGGGGATGCGCAGCTCGGGCGCACTCGGCGCGGTGTACTCGGCGGTCAGCGTCGGCTGCACGCGGCCGGTGAGCGGCAGGCCGATCATGCCGGAACTGGCGGCGGCGACCTGGAGTGGCATCAGGCGGCCGGCAGCCGTCTGCACCACGGCGCGGGGCTGGACCGCCGGCAGGTAACCTTCGCGGTCGCTCTTCTCGTAGAAGACGTTGCCGCCGGCCGCGGCGACGTAGTGCATGTTGTTGTACGGAAACTTGTAGCCGGCGGTGTGGAAGTGCAGCGCCGGTCCGACGGCCTCGTGACGCTTGCCCGAGAGCAGCGCGTCGGCGACCTTTTCCAGGCGCGGCCGGTCCTGGTCGCGCACGGGCTTCGTCAGCACGCCGTTGGCGAATTGCCGCTTCTGGCCGACGACCTCGCAGATCCGGCCGGGATAGGCCGGCGCGTCGAGCCGGTTCATCACCACCGTGCCGACGGCGAGCAGCCCGTCCTCGTCGCTGCGGTTCGACTCGAAATACATCGCCCGGGCGAGGCATTCCTTGTCCGCGGCGGTCGGCGCCTGCACGACCTTGGCGTTCGTCGCGATCGAACCGGTCGTCAGCTCAGCCTGATGCGGAAACAACCCGCATCCCCCCAGACCCGAACCGGTCAGCGCTAGCCCGAAGAGGCAGAGAAGACGGAAGGTCCGGTCGGCTTGCATGCAGGCTCCTGAAGGCTGACGACGCTGGTTGGCCAAGCTGGACCATTCCGCCCACAGGAGCAAAGAAACTGTTAAGCCTGGATTTCGAATCCAGGGGGGTGTGTCCTTTGGCACACGCCCGCTTCCCGGCAGGCCACGGAGCCGATTGAACGGAATGACGAGCTTGGGCGTTGACTGCCCTGGAGCATCGTCAGCGAAGGGTCGGGCCATGGTCGAAACCAGCGCGGAATCGTCGGCCTCCTTCGATGAGCGGATGCGCGAGGAGGCCGCCGCGGCCGGCCGCGCGGCGCTGGAGGCTTCGCTGCAGCGCTTCAGCCACGAGCAGCGCGACGCGTTCTGGAACGCGATCGGGCTCTACTACTCGACCCGTCGTCATCCCGGCGCGGACGAGGCCGCCGTGCAGGCCGCCGCCACGCTCGCCTGATCCCGTATCGTCGAGGTTTCGATGCGTACCTCCGCCAAGATCGGACTTTCCGCGCTCGCCGTCGTGCTGCTCGGCGGCGCGGCCTTCCTGCGATTCATCGTCTACCCGGAATCCGCTGCCCTCGACGTGGCGGCGAGCAGCGGGTCGAGCCCGACCCTGCCGGCGCCGAACCCAACGCTGATGCCCACCGTCAACATCGCCCGCGTCGCGCGCTGGAGCGAGGGGGCCAAGCCGAAGGCCGCGAACGGCCTGAGCGTCGCCGCCTTCGCCACCGGACTCGACCATCCGCGCTGGCCCTACGTCCTGCCCAACGGCGACGTCCTCGTGGCCGAGAGCCAGGCGCCGAAATCCGGGGACCATTCCACCAGCGTCACCGACTGGGTAGCCGACAAGGTGAAGAGCATGGCCGGGGCCGGCGGCGCGAGCCCCGACCGCATCGTGCTGCTGCGCGACCGGGACGGGGACGGCGTCGCCGAGGAGCGCCACGTCTTCCTCAAGGGGCTCACCTCCCCCTTCGGCATGGCGCTGGTCGGCTCCGACCTCTACGTGGCGAACGCGGACGCCCTGGTGCGCGTGCCCTATTCCGAGGGCCAGACGGAGAGCACGGCGAGCCCGGAGAAGGTCGTCGACCTGCCCGCCGGGATCAACCACCACTGGACCAAGAACGTCGTCGCGAGCCCGGACGGCGAAAAGCTCTTCATCACCGTCGGCTCGAACAGCAATGTCGGCGAGAACGGGCTCGACATCGAGAAGGGCCGCGCCGCGATCTGGGAATACACGCCGGCCACCAAGGCGATGCGCGAATACGCCACCGGCCTGCGCAACCCGAACGGCCTCGCCTTCGAGCCGAAGACCGGCGTCCTCTGGACGGCGGTGAACGAGCGCGACGAGATCGGCAGCGACCTCGTGCCGGACTACATCACCTCGGTGAAGGAGGGTGCCTTCTACGGCTGGCCGTGGAGTTACTGGGGCCAACACGTCGACGAGCGGGTGAAGCCGCCCCAGCCGGAGAAGGTGAAGCTGGCGGTCGCGCCCGACTACGCCGTCGGCACGCACACGGCGTCGCTGGGCATCGCGTTCTCGATGGGATCGAACCTGCCGCAAGCCTGGAAGAGCGGCCTGTTCGTGGCCCAGCACGGCTCGTGGAACCGCCGCCCGAAGAGCGGCTACAAGGTGATCTACGTACCGTTCGCCGACGGCAAGCCCGCGGGCGCGCCGGTCGATGCGCTGACCGGCTTCCTCAACGCCGACGAGAAGGCGCAGGGGCGGCCCGTCGGCGTGGCGATCGACAAGGCCGGCGCGTTGCTGGTGACGGACGACGTCGGCAACACGGTGTGGCGGGTGACCGGGGCGGCGGCGTCGAACTGATCGGGCCGCGCGCCGCCAGGGCTCAGTACAGATCGCCGTAGCCCACGCCAGCACCGTAGCCGTCATCGAACACGTCCCGGTAGCGGCGGACCGGCGGACCGTAGGCCTCGTCCTCCCAGGTCCGGCCGCGCGAACGCACCGCGACGACGCCCTCGTCCTCACCGTAGCCGCGGCGGGCCGAGCGCGCCCGGCCGGGACGTTGCGTTTCGGCCACCGGAGCGTCACCGACGCTGCCGTCGATGACGACGCGGGTGTTGGCCATCTTCTGCTGCTTCACCAGGGCGAACAGCGTGGCGGCATTGCGCTGCGAGAGGCGGACGCAGCCGTGCGAGGCGGCGCGGCCGAGCCGGCGCGTATGCGTGGTGCCGTGGATCGCGTGGCCGACCTGCGTGAAGAAGATCGCGTGCGGCATCGGCGCGTTGTCCCACTCGCGGGAGAAGTGACTCTTCTCCATGCGGAACGGGCGGTAGCTGCCGTTCGGCGTGTCGTGGCCCGCGACGCCCGTCGAGACCGGCCAGTCGTAGCGCTGCGCGCCGTCGACCACGACGCTCATGCGCTGAGCATCCTTATCGACGGCGATGAGGAGATCGGCCCGCGCCGCCGGAGCCGTGGCGATCAGGGAGAAGCTCGCGAGAAATGCAAGGAGAGGCAGGCGCATGGCGATCGTCCCGGGCTTCGGTCCTCGCTACATGCGCCCCCGCCGCCGCGCTTCAAGCGGTGCGTCCCCACGCCACGACGCCGGAGAACTACGCAGGTCACCCGTACGGTGATGCGCTGCGGACGAAGCCGCGGGAGATGAGGCGGCTGTTCTCTCGGGACCGGCGCTCGGCCTCCATCAGGTCGGACAGGGCATCGGTGATGGCGCAGCGCAGGGCGATGTCCGCATCGCCCTGGGTGGTGCTGAGATAGGCCTGGGCGATCTCCTCGACGGGGCAGGATGCCGCCGCCCTCTCCTGTCCCGGATCCACGAAGCGGGCGGACGTGCCGTAGCTGCGCTCTACCGTCTGGGGTTTGGGCATGGTCTCTCTCCGACTCGGTGTGAGAACGAAGATAGAACATACCGAAATGGTTAACGAGACCTTACCGGGATCGATCGAGGCTGTGGACATCCCGTCCGGCCGCGTCCGTTCATAGCCTCAGCGCAGGCCGGAGCCGCTCAGCGGATCGAAATACGCGTCCGTCGGTCGGCGGGAAAAACCCGCCCCGCCGGCAATGCCGGCCCCCGCAGGCGCACCGCCGCCTCCCGATCCGATGCTGCCGGTCACGTCGTCCAGGGGCCGCCGCGTCGAGGTGCCGATCGCGCCGCCCCCGGAATTCAGGCCGGCACCGCCGAGAGCGCCGGAAGCGCTTGCGCCGCCGAAGCTCAGGCCACCGGCGCTCGTGCCGGCGCCGGGTGCGGAGGTGCCGAGACCGGAGATTCCGGACGCGCCGCCGAAGCTCAAACCGCCGGGATTGGCGAGAGCCATGGTCGCGGTCGGCGCCGCGACCGTCGCCACGGTCGAGGTGGGACCGAACGGCAGGCCCGGCGCGGTGAAGCCGGAGGGGAGGCCGCTGCCGGCAGACGTCTGTGCCAGGGCCGGCACGCTGCCGACCCCCATCGCCAGGACGCCGATCCGCACCAGCCGCATCACTGTCATCGCGCGTCCCTCTCCCGAAGCGCCCATCGTCGGCGTGAAGGGCCAACGCCGGGACGGCGGCGCGGTTTCCGGTCCGCCGCGGCCCCGTCGAGGCTCGGCGTGGAGTGCGCGTCTCCGACGCGGATGACGGTCCTGGGGGCTGAACCGACTTGCTTTGCCGGGCAATGTGCAAAAACGGCCGCGGTTAGGATAGGATCGAAACGACAGCTCCGACCACCGATCCCTGCCCGATGCTCATCCACGAAGGCCGCAGCCGAACTCCGGGCATCGATCGGCGTCTCGCTTGGTCCTTCGCCGGAATCGCCGGCGCTTTGAACGCCGCCGGCTTCTGCGCCTTCGGCACCTTCACCTCGAACATGAGCGGAAACGTCTCGGCGCTGGCCGACCATCTCGGTCTCGGCGAATTCGCCATCGCCCTGCCCGTGCTGGCGCTCGTCGGCGCGTTCATGGCCGGGGCCATGGGCGCGACCCTCCTCATCGCCGCAGGCCGCCATCACCGGCTGTCCGGCGTCTACGCCTACAGCGTCCTGACGGAAGCTCTGCTTCTGGCCGGCCTCGGCATCCTCGGCCTTTGCCTGCCCACGGGCTGGCACGGCGCCATCCTCGCGACCGGCCTCAGCTTCCTGCTCGGCCTGCAGAACGCGACGATCACGCAGATCACCGATGCCCGCGTGCGCACGACCCACGTGACCGGCATGGTGACCGATCTCGGCATCGGCCTCGGCCACTGCCTGTCACGCGACGGCGGCGCCTCGGGGCCGGATCGGGAGAAGATGCGGCTCTACGGGGTGACGGTGGCAGCGTTCCTCGCGGGCGGTGTCACCGGCGTGGCGGCCTGGCGTGTCCTCGGCAGCACGCTCCTGTTCGTCGTCGCCGGCTTGCTCGCCCTGATCGCGATCCCGGGCATCGCTTCGGCCCGGCGACGGACGGCCTCGCAAGGGCATCGCCCGACCGAACCCGGCTACTCCTGCTCCTCGAGAGAGACGACGTAGCTCAGCGGACCGGCGCATAGGGGCCGCCGACGAGCGGAACGACGTATCGGATCACGGGTCGGCCGGCCGTCGCCTCCGGGGCGCATCGTCCCCGGTCTACGGGTCGCCACGGCTTCGAGTTCGACCAGAGCATCTTTGGCCGCTGCTGTCTGCTGGCTCGAATCCTCGTCTCTCAGCCAAGCATTCCGCCGGAGAGGCACGATCCTGAACCCAACCAACGAAGCACGGGCGCGCGGAACCGCGGCATCGAGCCTGATCCTGCGCGCCCGCCGAAGACGCTCGGGTTCGATCGACCGATCAGGTGTGGATCACCCGGCCGTAGGCGTCGAGCACGCTCTCGTGCATCATCTCGGAGAGCGTCGGGTGCGGGAAGACCGTGTGCATCAGCTCTTCCTCGGTCGTCTCGAGGGTCATCGCGACGACGTAGCCCTGGATCAGCTCGGTCACCTCGGCGCCGATCATGTGGGCGCCGAGCAACTGGCCGGTCTTGGCGTCGAAGATCGTCTTGATGAGACCGTCCGGCTCGCCGAGGGCGATCGCCTTGCCGTTGCCGGCGAAGGGGAAGCGGCCGACCTTGATCGAGAGGCCGAGATCCTTGGCCTTCCCCTCGGTGATGCCGACGCTGGCGATCTGCGGGTGGCAATAGGTGCAGCCCGGGATCTTGCCCTTGTCCATCGGGTGGGTGTGCAGGCCCTTGATGGTCTCGATGCAGATGACGCCCTCGTGCTCGGCCTTGTGGGCGAGCATCGGCGGGCCGGCCACGTCGCCGATGGCGTAGATGCCGGGCACGTTGGTGCGGCCGAGCCCGTCGGTGACGACGACGCCGCGCTCGATCTTCACCCCGAGCGTCTCGAGCCCGAGATTCTCGATGTTGCCGACGACGCCGACGGCCGAGATGAGCTTCTCGGCGCTGAGCTGCTGCGTCTTGCCCTTGTCGTCCTCCACCGTCGCGGTGACCGCGTTGGCGCCCTTCTCTACCTTCGTCACCTTGGCGCCGGTGAGGATCTTGATGCCCTGCTTCTCGAAGCGCTTGCGGGCGAGGCCGGCGATCTCGGCATCCTCGACCGGCAGGATCTGCGGCAGCAGCTCGATCACCGTCACCTCGGCGCCCATGGTGCGGTAGAACGAGGCGAACTCGATTCCGATGGCGCCCGAGCCCATCACGAGCAGGCTCTTGGGCATCGCCTCCGGGACCATGGCCTCGTAATAGGTCCAGATCTGCTTCTTGTCCGGCTCGATGCCCGGCAGCACGCGGGGCCGCGCGCCGGTCGCGACGATGATGTGCTTGGCCGCGTAGGTGCCCGCCCCCTTGGCGCCCTTCGGCGGCTCGGCGCGCTTGGTCTCCTTGACCGTGACCTTACCGGGCTCGTTGCCCTTGGCGGCGGCGTCGATCGAGGCCTCGCCCCAAATCACGTCGACCTTGTTCTTCTTGAGCAGCATGCCGACGCCGCCGTTGAGCCGGCCCGAGACGCCGCGGGAGCGCTTGACGATGGCCGTCGCGTCGAAGCCGACCTTCTCGGCGGACAGGCCGTAGTCGGAGGCGTGCTGCATGTAGTGATAGATCTCGGCCGAGCGCAGCAGGGCCTTGGTCGGGATGCAGCCCCAGTTGAGGCAGATGCCGCCCAGGTGCTCCCGATCGACCACCGCCGTCTTGAAGCCGAGCTGCGCCGCGCGGATCGCGGTGACGTAGCCGCCGGGGCCCGCGCCGATGATGAGGACGTCGTAGGTTTCGGACATTCAGCTCTCCGCGCTTTCCCCTCCCCCTTGCGGGGAGGGGGCAGGGGGTGGGGGTGGTGCCGCTTGGTCGGCGATTTCGAGGTTGAACCCTTCGTGCTCAGCGCGAAGCGCTGCATCGATTGTGTCAAGCACGGTCTCGATCTCGCGCTGAACCGAGCGATTCGAGAAACGGAGAATGCGAAAACCCTGATCTCGCAGGTAGGCGTCACGCCGTGTGTCGTAGGATTTGTTCTGATCGAATCCGTGTTGCTCACCGTCGACTTCGACGACGAGGCGAGCGCCCAAACAGCAGAAGTCAACGATGTAGGGTCCAATCGGAACCTGGCGCCGGAAGTGCGATCCCGTGACGGTCAACCGATGCCGTAGACACCACCAGAGCCGCTTCTCGGATTCGGTCGGCGTACGCCGAAGCGCTCCAGCGTGAGCGGCCGCTTTTGCCGTCACTAGCGTCCGAGGCGGCCTGCTCCAGGGCATCCCATCACACCGATGATGACGAGGTGAGCCCGACCTTACGGAAGGCGCAGGCTCGGCAATGCGGCAGGCGGAGCGGACGCTCTCGATTCTGCACCACCCCCACCTCCGGCTCCTCCCCGC
>NZ_JBELQE010000015.1:0-16319 GCF_040270385.1 Methylorubrum podarium
GTGAGCCCGACCTTACGGAAGGCGCAGGCTCGGCAATGCGGCAGGCGGAGCGGACGCTCTCGATTCTGCACCACCCCCACCTCCGGCTCCTCCCCGCGAGGGGGGAGGAGGGTTCGTCGGTCAGCGCGCGGTCAGCCCTTGGTGGCCGCGGCTTTCTTGTCGCCGCGTTTGAACATGCCCCTGATGTTGTCCCACAGCTCCACCTTCACGCCGTTGCGGCGCATGATGATGTATTGCTGGATCACCGAGAGCAGGTTGTTCCAGGCCCAGTAGATCACGAGGCCGGCGGGGAACGAGCCGAGCATGAAGGTGAACACGATCGGCATGAAGGCGAAGACCTGCGCCTGGACCGGGTCCGGCGGCGCGGGGTTCATCTTCATCTGCACGAACATCGTGATGCCCATGATGATCGGCCACACGCCCAGATGGATGAAGTCGGGCGCGGCGAAGGGCAGCAGGCCGAACAGGTTCACGATGCTCGTCGGATCGGGCGCGGCGAGATCCTGGATCCAGCCGAAGAACGGCGCGTGCCGCATCTCGATGGTGATGAACAGGACCTTGTAGAGCGCGAAGAAGACCGGGATCTGAATCAGCACCGGCCAGCAGCCGGCGATCGGATTGATCTTCTCCTTCTTGTACAGCTCCATCATCGCCTGTTGCTGCTTCGTCCGGTCGTCCTTGTAGCGCTCCCGGATGGAGGTCATCTCCGGCTGCACGGCCTTCATCTTGGCCATGGAGACGTAGGAGCGGTTGGCGATCGGCAGGAAGAAGATCTTCAGGATCAGCGTCACCAGCAGGATCGAGACACCGAAATTGCCGGCGAGATGGAAGAAGAAGTCCAGCGCCCGGAACATCGGCTTGGTCAGGAACCAGAACCAGCCCCAGTCGATCATCAGATCGAACTGCTTGATGCCGAGCTCGCGCTCGTAGGCGTTGATCTGGTTGACCTCCTTGGCGCCCGCGAACAGGCGCTGGGTCGTGGTCGAGGACGCGTTCGGCGCCACGGTGACGGAGTCGCCCCGCACGGAGGTCTGGTAGACCTTGGTCGCCCCGTCGGTGCGCTCGGTGAAGGCGCCCGTGAAGGGCTTGTCCTGCTCCGGGATCGTCGCGGCGGCCCAGTACTTGTCGGTGATGCCGACCCAGCCGCCGGTCACGTTCGTCCAGGCCTTGCCCAGCGTGCCGGGGCCGCCGTAGGCCGGCTCCTTGGCGACCTTGTCGTAGGTGTATTCCTGCAGGCCGTCGTTGCCGAGCACGCCGATCAGGCCCTCGTGCAGCACGTAGTAGCCCTGGGTGTGCGGCTTACCCCAGCGCGAGACGAGGCTGTAGGGGTAGAGCGTCACGGGGTTGGCCGAGGTGTTCTCCACCTCATCGCGGACCGTGAACATGAACTTGTCGTCGACGGCGATGATGCGCTTGAAGACGAGGCCCTGGCCGTTGTCCCAGCTCAGCGTGAGCGGCTTGCCGGGGGCGAGCAGGTCGCCGTCGGCCTTCCAGACCGTGTCGCCGTTGGGCAGCGGCCCGGCATTGGCGCCGACCCAGCCGAACTCGGCGTAGTAGGGGTTCTGGCTGCCGGTGGGCGAGAGCAGCACGATGCGCGGGCTCTCGTCGCTGACGGTCTCGTGGTAGTTCTTGAGGCTCACGTCGTCGATGCGCGCGCCCTTGAGCGCGACCGAGCCGTAGAGGGCGGGCGTGTCGAGCCGCACCCGCGCCGAGCGCGCCAGCGCCTCCTCGCGGGTGACGGGACCTTGGGCGGCGGTGCCCGGCACGGTGCCGGGCACGGGCGCGCTGGGGCTGCCCTCGCGCGGGCTCGGGGCGGGGATGCCGTCGGCCGTCTGCGACGCGCCCGGTTGCTGCGCGGTCTGGCTCTGTGCCGCCTGTCGCTGCCGCTCGCTGGCCGGCCCGGTGACGAAGTAATGCCAGCCAAGCAGGACCACCAGCGACAAGGCGATGGCGACGAACATGTTCGTCTTGTCGTTACCCATCGGTCGATCCGTCAGGCGCCTTCGATGTGGAGGGGAGGGGGTGAGGGCCGCCCGCGGTCGCGCCCCGGCCGGAGCGGGAGCCGCCGCGTCGCGATGGGGAGGAGCGGGGAGCGTCGCCGGAGCGCGGCGCGGCCGGGCGCGTCACAGAATGGAGCGCGCGCCGCAGATCCTCGACGAGGCTTTCGAAGGGAGCGTCCAGGGCGGGGCGCCGGGCGATCACCACGACATCCGCGCCGATCGAGGGCGCATCCGTCGCCACGGCGGCGACGGCGCTGCGCAGGCGTCGCCGGATCCGGTTGCGTTCGGTCGCATGCCCCACGCGCTTCGTGATGGTGAAGCCGAGGAAGATCCCCTCGGCGGTCGCGCCGTCACGGGTCTCGCCCGGATCGCGCAGGCGCCCTTGGGCGCTCATGCGTTCCGTGTGGAACCGCCGGCCCTGGGCGGCTGCCAGGAAATCCGGGCGCCGCCGGAGACGTCCGATCGTCGGCACGGGCGCTCCGATCCCGATTCGCGGGCTCGTGTTGCGAGACGTGGCGCCGCCCTGCGGCGCCACGGAGTGTGTCAGGCCGAGAGGCGCTTGCGGCCGTGCGCGCGACGGGCGGCGATGACCTTGCGGCCGCCGGCGGTCGCCATGCGGGCGCGGAAGCCGTGACGGCGCTTACGGACGAGCTTGCTCGGCTGGTAGGTTCTCTTCATGATCGGTCTCCGGCGGTCGAGGTCTCGACCCGGCGGCGCTTGCGATCAGCGCGCGGACCGTGTGTGAACCTCGAAATGGGATCTGCAAACGCGAAGGGCGCCCGGGACAGGGCGCCGCTTCGCAATGGCGCGGCTTATGGCGGAGGGGGCGCCGCAAGTCAATGACGGGCTGCCGATGCGGAGGCACGGCCGCGCCGGGTGCCGCAGCGTCGTCGCTGCCCCGTCGTGCGTATCGGGACCGTAGGGATACGGCCGGTTGGGATCCCAATCCCCAATTCCGGGCCTTCGCAACTTTTCGGGACACCCGCCGAGCGTTTAACGGTGCGTTAACCTTTCCGTTCTACAAAGAGGCACATCCAGATTGTCTGGATCCTGATTGGGATCTCCGTCCAGTCTGTTTGATGCCTCCCTGTAAGACTCATGAGAGCCGCTCCTCTGGAGCGGCTTCTTTTTTTGGCGCCGATCCGCCCGCCGGGCCCCGCGCCATCCGCCGTCGCCGCGCCGTTAACGTTAAAAGGACGTGAACCCTCTTTCGGCTCGCGTTCGGCGCTACACTTGCCCCACTGGCTGCATTCGCACCGAGATCGTCCCCATCCGGGACAGATGGTACGCCGGCGGTACAGGAGGCAGGATGACCGAGTTCGACGTCACGTTCCGGGACGACCGCGAGTGGGTGAGCTTCGGCGAGTCCTACGTGTCGTCGGAAGCCTTCAAGACCCTGTTCCGCGAGGGCATGCTGCTGGTCGAGGAGACGGCGGCCTATCTCGACGGGGAGGGGAGGGCCGAATCGCGCCTGATCTCGCGCGACGCCACGCTGGCCTATGCCAGCGAGAGCATGCGCCTCACCACCCGGCTGATGCAGATCGCCTCCTGGCTGCTGGTGCAGCGGGCGGTCTCCGAGGGCGAGATCTCGCTGAGTCAGGCGCAGGAGGAGAAGACCCGCGTCAAGCTCGCCGAGTCGGAGCGCGCCCTGCCGGAGGCCGGCGAGGCCTTCGCGGCGCTTCCGCTCCGGCTTCAGGATCTCGTGCGCCGCTCGCGCCGGCTGCACGCGCGCATCCTGCACCTCGACGCGCTGATCAGCGAGGACCGCCCCGTGCCGGTGCCGCGGGAGAGCCCGGTGACCGCCCAGTTCGGGCGCCTGCGGGCCGCCTTCGGCGGGGAGTGATTTTTTTCGGAAGCTGAGAGGCAGGCTGCCGGCGAAAGCGACCGGGGCCGGACGGGGCGCGTGTCATCGACCGATGGCCGCGCCCGTTCGATTCGGCGGGGCTTCATCCGGCAGCGCCGCGCCCATGCGCAGAGCGAACCCTCGCGCGCAAACGAAAACGGCGCCGCGAGCGGCGCCGTCTCATCGATCCGGGCCGGGGCCCAAATCCCAAAAAATCACTTCTTGCCGAAGCCGAGGCCGGCGAAGCGGTTGTTGAAGCGCGAGACGCGGCCGCCGCGATCGAGCATCTTCTGCTCGCCGCCGGTCCAGGCCGGGTGCGTGGTCGGGTCGATGTCCAGGTTGAGGACGTCGCCTTCCTTGCCGTAGGTCGAGCGGGTCTTGTACTCGGTGCCGTCGGTCATCACGACCTTGATGAAGTGGTAGTCGGGGTGCTCGGTCCCCTTGGCCTTGCCGGCCTCGTTCTTTGCCATGACGAATTCCTGAGGTAGCACGCCGACCGGCCCCGCCACTCGGGGAGGAGCCAGGGGCAAAACATCGCGCGCATTCCGATGAAGGCGCGCCTATACCTCAGCCTCGGGCGACCGACAAGAGAGGGCGGCCGGATCGGCGGTCTCGCGCGAAAACTCGGCACGACAATCGGCGAAGACGTGTCCGCAGGGCCGACGCGAACTGGAAATCGGAGCGGTCGCTGCTTATGCGATGGCTCACGTCAACGACGACACGACAGAAACCGCCAAGATAGAAACGGCTCAGGACGGGACGAAACGATGTCGAGGAACGATGGCCCGCAGGCGTGACGCGTCGCCCGGCGCAGAGGTCGACCCGCGGGCGGCCCTCCGGGGGCGGGCGCCGCTCGGAGCGCTCAAACCCCTGATCCCCTTCGCGAGCCGCTATCGGGGCCGCATCCTCGCGGCGCTGGTCTCGCTGCTCGCGGCCTCCGGCGCGACGCTCGTCGTGCCGATCGCGATTCGACGGGTGATCGACCACGGCTTCTCGCCGGAGGGGCAGGCGCTCATCAACTCCTACTTCGTGGCGCTGCTCGGCGTGGTGGCGGTGCTCGCGGTGTCGAGCGCGGGCCGCTACTACTCGGTGGTGACGCTCGGCGAGCGCGTCGTGGCGGATCTGCGCTCGGCGGTCTTCGCCCGGCTGACGAGCCTCGACCCGACCTTCTTCGACAAGGCGCAGTCGGGCGAGATCGTCTCGCGGCTCACCGCGGACGCGACGCAGGTCAAGGCGGTCTTCGGGGTCTCGATCTCGATCCTGCTGCGCAACCTGTTCCTGTTCGTCGGCGCCGTCGTCATGATGGTCTGGACGAGCCCCGGCCTGTCGATCCTCGTCCTGGCCGCGATCCCGCTCATCGTCTTCCCGCTGATCCTGTCGGGCCGCGGCGTGCGCCGCCGCTCCCGCGCGGCGCAGGACCGGCTCGCCGACGCGTCGGCCTACGCCGCCGAAGCCGTCGGCGCCGTGCGCACGATGCAGGCCTTCGGCATGGGCCGCACCACCGCCGGGCGCTTCGCGGAAGCCTCCGAGAACGCCTACCGGTCGGCGCGCGCCTCGATCACCGCCCGCGCCCTGCTCACGGGCGTGGCGATCTTCCTGATCTCGGCCTCGGTGGTCGGGGTGATGTGGTACGGCGCCAAGGGCGTGCTCGCCGGCACCACCAGCGCCGGCCAGCTCTCGCAATTCATCCTCTACGCGGTGTTCGGCGCCAGCGCCCTCGGCCAGCTCTCCGAGGTCTACGGCGAACTCGCCCAGGCCGCGGGCGCCGCCGAGCGGCTCGGCGAAATCCTGGCCGCCGAGCCGGCGATCCGCTCGCCCGAGCACCCGGTCGCCCTGCCGAGCCCGGCCCGCGGCGCGGTCGCGTTCGAGGCGGTGCGTTTCCGCTACCCCACTCGGCCCGAGCACGCGGCGCTCGACGGCGTCTCGTTCACGGCGGCTCCGGGCGAGCGCATCGCCCTGGTCGGCCCCTCGGGGGCCGGCAAGACCACGGTGCTGCAGTTGCTGCTGCGCTTCTACGACCCGGACGAGGGGCAGGTGACGATCGACGGCGTGCCCCTGCCGCAGGCCGATCTCGACGCCCTGCGCGAGCGCCTCTCCCTGGTGCCGCAGGATCCGGTGGTGTTCTCCGGCACGGTCCTCGAGAACATCCGCTACGGGCGCCCCGGCGCGAGCGAGGCGGAGGTCGAGGAGGCCGCCCGGCTCGCCAACGCCGACGGCTTCATCCGCGCCCTGCCGGAGGGCTACGCGACGCTGCTGGGCGAGCGCGGCACCACGCTCTCGGGCGGGCAGCGCCAGCGCATCGCCATCGCCCGCGCGATCCTCAAGGACGCGCCGATCCTGCTCCTCGACGAGGCGACCTCGGCCCTCGACGCCGAGAGCGAGCGCGCGGTGCAGAACGCCCTCGACCGGCTGATGCAGGGTCGCACCACGCTGGTGATCGCCCACCGCCTCGCGACCATCCGCGCCGCCGACCGCATCCTCGTCTTCGACGGCGGGAAGATCGTCGAGGAGGGCACGCACGAGAGCCTGCTCGCCCGCGGCGCCCTCTACGCGCAGCTCGCGAGCCTGCAATTCGCCGACAGCTTCGACGAGAGCGCCCGGGCGCGCGACCCGCGCCCGAAGCACGCGGCGGAGTAGGGCGCGATGGACCTCACCCGCTTCCCCCGCGTGGCGCTCACCGACGGGCCGACGCCGATCCGCTCCCTCGACCGGCTCTCGACCCATCTCGGGACGGAGCTGAACGGCGTGCGGCTGTTCGTGAAGCGCGACGACGTCGGACCGGTGGGGCTCGGCGGCAACAAGCTGCGCAAGCTCGAATTCCTCCTCGGCCGGGCGCTGGCGGAGCGGGCCGACACGGTGATCACCGTCGGCGCGCTGCAATCGAACCATGCCCGGCTCACCGCCGCCTCCGCCGCGCGGATGGGGCTCGCCTGCGAGCTGTTCCTGACCCGCAGCGTGCCGCGGGAGGATGCCGACTACACCGGCAACGGCAACCGGCTGCTACAGGATCTGTTCGGCGCCCGGGTCCACCTGCTGCCGGGTGAGGCGGATTCGCTGGCGCGGGCCGAGGCGCGGGCGGAGGAGTTGCGGGCGGAAGGACGGCGCGTCTTCGTGTTCCCCTCCGGCGGGTCGAGCCCGCTCGGCTGCCTCGGCTACGCCGCCTGCGCCGCCGAGATCCTGGAGCAATCGGCCAATCTCGGCCTCGCCTTCGCCCGGATCGTCGTGCCGAACGGCAGTTCCGGCACCCATGCCGGCCTCGCCGCGGGCCTGACCGCCGCCGGCCGCGATCCGCATCTCGCCCAGTCCTACACGGTGCTCGCCCCCGAGGCCGAGGCACGCGACGCGACGCTCGCCAAGGCCCGCGACACCCTGGCGCTGATCGGCGGCGGCCTTACGCTCGCCGACGACGCCGTCCGCGTGGACGGCGCCCATCGCGGGCCGGGCTACGGCATCCCGACCGAGGGCATGCGCGAGGCGGTGCGGCTCATGGCCCGCACCGAGGGGCTGCTGCTCGATCCCGTCTACAGCGGCAAGGCGTTCGCCGGGCTGCTCCACGACGTGCGCGCGGGCCTATACGAGCGCGGCGCGGCGGTGCTGTTCGTGATGACCGGCGGCGTGCCGGGGCTGTTCGCGTATCGGAGCGAGTTTTCGCGCTCGTAACCCTCCCCCCCTCTGCGGCGGAGGGTGCCTCGCGGATGCGAGGCGGGAGAGGGGGAGCGACGCTTCAGACGAAGGAACGGCCTTCGCGAAGGCCGCGACCTCTTCTGCACCGTCGCTCCCCTCACCCGACCCCATTCGGGGCCACCCTCTCCCGCAGTGCGGAGAGGGCGTCACCGCTCGGTCAGCTTCATCTCGATCCGGCGGTTGCGCGCATAGGCCTCGTCGCTCGTTCCCGAATCGAGCGGCTGGAACTCGCCGAAGGCGCCGGCGAG
This sequence comes from Methylorubrum podarium, assembly GCF_040270385.1. Lineage (NCBI taxonomy): Bacteria > Pseudomonadati > Pseudomonadota > Alphaproteobacteria > Hyphomicrobiales > Methylobacteriaceae > Methylorubrum > Methylorubrum podarium. The sequence continues at coordinate 7,776 of NZ_JBELQE010000015.1, forward strand.
CAGCCGCTGCGGCGGGAGGCCCTTGCTCCGCAGGTACTGCACGACCGCGATGGCGCGGGCGGCCGACAGCTCCCAGTTCGAAGGGAACTGCGCCGACTGGATCGGCCGCGCGTCGGTATGGCCGTCCACGCGCAGCACCCAGGGGATGTCGGCGGGGATCTCCCGCGCGATGTCGAGGATCGCGCCCGCGATCCGGTCGAGCTCCGGTCCGGCCTCGGGCTTCAGCGCCGCGGAGCCCGCCGTGAACAGCACCTCGGATTGCAGCACGAAGCGGTCGCCGACGATGCGGACATCGGTCCGGTTGCCGATGATCTGGCGCAGGCGCCCGAAGAAGTCGGAGCGGTAGCGGGCGAGTTCCTGCACCCTCTGGGCGAGCGCCACGTTGAGGCGGCTGCCCAGTTCGGCGATGCGGGCCTGGCTCTCCCGGTCGCGGGATTCGGAGGCCGCCAGGGCGTCCTCGAGCGCCGCGAGCTGCCGGCGCAGGGCGCGGATCTGTTCGTTGAGCAGCTCGACCTGATTCTGCGCCCGCTGCGTCGCGCCGCGCTCGGCGGCGAGCTGCGCATCGACGTCGGCGCTCTTGCCCTGGGCCGCCTCGCTGGCGTCGGCCAGCGCCCGGAGCCGGTCGCGCTCGGCCTCCGCCGCGGTCAGGGTGTTGCGCAGGCCGGCGGCCGCCTCTTCCTGGGCGCGGCGGCTCGAACGCTCCAGCGCGAGCAGGTCGGTGAGGTCGGCGATCTGGCGGTTGAGGCGGTTGAGGACGGCGTCGCGGCCCGTCAGCTCCTGCGAGAGGAAGAACTGCCCCACCACGAAGACGGTGAGCAGGAAGACGACCGCGAGCAGGAGCGTCGCGAGCGCGTCGACATAGCCCGGCCAGACATTGAGGCTGCGCTGCGAGCGCGCGCGCGCGGACGCCATGTCAGCGCTCCTCCCGCTGCCGCGGGAGCGGCGCCGATGTCCGTGGTCGCATGGTCTTCACGCGATCCGGCCTCCCCTTCGCTCGACCATGCTCCATCCTCTTGTTCTCGCATCATCTTTTCCGAAAGCCGGCGACCACCGTTCGGGATGATGCTCTAATTGACCTTCTCGCGGGCCAGCCGGTCGAGCACCTGCTTCAGCTCGCGCTCGCGGGCGGCCTGGGCCTCGACCCAGTCGCGGATCATCTGCTGCTCGGCGCGCATGTGCTGCACGAGTCCCTGGATGCCCTCGGCCAGATTGGTCATGGCCTGGGTCGCGCCGCGGCCGCCGGCGCCCTCGGCGATGACGCCGCTCAACCGGTCCACGGCGGCTTGCAGCTCGCGGGCGATGGCCGGGTCGTGCTCCGGCGCCGGGCGCGCGGCCACGGCGCCAGTGGCGACCGCCTGCTCCTCGCCGGAGACGAGCCAGTCCTCCAGCTCGTTGTGGAAGCGCGAATGGGCCTGCCCCGCCTGGAGGTCGAGGAAGCCGACGATCAGCGAGGAGGCGAGGCCGAACAAAGAGGCGGAGAAGGCGAGGCCGATCCCGGAGAGCGGCACCGCGAGCCCGCTCTTGAGTTCGTCGAACATCACCGCCGCGTCGCCGCCGCCGCGCATGCCGCCGATCACCGAGCCGACCGCCGAGAGCGTCTCGATCAGGCCCCAGAAGGTGCCGAGCAGGCCGAGCAGGATCAGGATGCCGGCGATGTAGCGCAGGATCTCGCGGCCCTCGTCGAGCCGCACGGCGGTGGTGTCGAGATGCGCGCGGGTGCTCGACAGCGTCATCCCCTCGCGCCGGGCGGTGATCGCCGGCAGCAGGGGCGCGAGCAGGGTCGGCCGGTCCTTCGGGTTCTGCCCGGCGGCCACCGCGTTGACGTAGCGCACCTCGCGAAACAGCCGCGTCACCTGCCCGAAGGCGAGGAGCACGGCGATCAGCAGCACGCCGAGGATCAGCCCGTTCAGGCCCGGATTGGCGAGAAAGGCCGGCGTGATCTGCTTGTAGAGGACGAAGGCGAGGAAGCCCGCGAGCGCCAGGAACACCAGCATCCGCACCAGCGTCATGCCGGGCTTGGCGAGGGGAGGCGTGTCGGAGGACGCGGAACGGGCCGCCATCGGGTCCATACTCATGTTGGGCCTGACGCCGGGACCGGCGGCACCGCTGTGACAAAACCGGCGGCACTCTGGCGGCTCGGCCTGCCGCGATCAAGTCGCGGTGCGCCGTCGTCCCACGGGCCTGCGCGAGCCGGCGACCGGCCGAACGGGCTTCAATCCCACTCGCGGGGCCAGGTCTCCTCCAGATGCGGCCCGAGCCGGACCGCCCAGACGCGCTTGGCCAATCCCGTCGCGTCGTCGGTCTCGACCGCGACGCCGCACAGGGTGCCCTCGCCGGTGGCCGCTTCGAGCCGCGAGCCCGGCGTCTTCTGCAGGAAGCGGCGCACCGGCTCGTCCTTCTGCATGCCGAGGATCGAATCGTAGTCGCCGCACATGCCGGCATCGGAGAGATAGGCGGTGCCGCCAGGCAGGATGCGGTGGTCCCCGGTCGGCGCGTGGGTGTGGGTGCCGACGACGAGGCTCGCCCGGCCGTCGAGGAAATGCGCCATGGCCTGCTTCTCGCTGGTGGCCTCGGCGTGGACATCGACGAGGACCGCGTCCGCCGCCGCCCCGAGGGGACAGGCTTCCAGCTCCCGGTCGGCCGCGGTGAAGGGATCGTCGAGGGGGTCGAGATAGAGGCGGCCCATGACGTTGACCACGAGCACGCGGGCGCCGCGGGCCGTCTCGATCACCGTGGCGCCGCGGCCAGGGGTGCCGGGCGGGTAGTTCGCCGGCCGGATCAGCCGCGGCTGGCGGGCGATGAAGACGAGCGCCTCGCGCTGGTCGAAGGAGTGGTTGCCGAGCGTCACCGCGTCGGCGCCGGCCTGGAGGATCTCGTCGCAGATCGATTCGGTGATGCCGAAGCCGCCGGCGGCGTTCTCGCCGTTGATCACCACGCAGTCGAGGCGCCAGCGCTCGCGCAGGCCGGGCAGCCGGTCGGCGACGGCGTGGCGGCCGGGGCGTCCGACGATGTCGCCGAGGAAGAGGATGCGCATCGTATCGAGGAATCAGCTTTGCCGGAGCGGCACGGGTCCGGTCTCGGTCACGAGATGGTCGAGGGGGCGGTCGTGCGGCTCGGCCGGGACGCGCTCGATCTCCTGGACCGAGAAGGCGATGCCGACCGTCAGCACGGGGCCGTTCTGGGACAGGCGCTCGATCGCCTGATCGTAGTAGCCCGCGCCGTAGCCGATGCGCTGGCCCGCGCGGTCGAAGGCGGCGAGCGGCACGATCAGGGCGGTGGGGTCGAGCGGAGGCAGGTCGTCGCGGGGCTCACTGAGGCCGAAGCCGCCCTGCACCAGTTCCTCGCCCGCGCGCCACTCGCGGAAGACGAGACCCTGTTTCGTGACTTTGGGGAGAGCAACACGCTGGCCGCGGGCGAACAGACGCTCGATCAGCGGGCGCGGGTCGATCTCGCTGCGGATCGGCCAGAAGGCGCCGACCAGCGGCGCCTGCGCGAGCTGGGGTATCGCCGCGATGGTCTCGGCGGCAGCGAGGGAGCCGACGGCGCGGGCCTCGGGGGAGAGCGCGTCGCGGCGCGCCAGCGCCTCGGCGCGGAGGCTCGCCTTGAGCGAGCGTTCGGGGGAAGAGTGCGGAGCCACCTGAGCCGTTGGAGTGTCGATCCCGGGAAACCTACAGAGTAGGTGGGCGCCGTGTTGGCCAAGTCCACGGACGAGGCCAGTGACAGCTCCCTAGGGAGTCGATAAGGCCCCGGGGAAAGTTCTCCTGACGAACCCTGCAGCCCCGCCAGCCAGAGATAGACGTGCCGGGGCCCGGGCGCCAGGGGCTGAACGCGATGCAGGCACGATTTTCGAAGCCGGCGCGATTGTCCGGTCCGAAGGCCATCATGGGTCGATGTGCCAGAAGGCGCGGGCCGGCTCCGGCAGGTCGGCGAGCGCGCGGCGAAGAGCTTCCCGATCCACGTGCGCCCAAAGCACTCCGGCCAGCGCCGCGATCGAACCGTCCGGGGAGCAGTTGTGGTCGGCGCGCACGCCGCGAACCTCCTCCTCCAACGCTGCCCGCTCTTCGAAGGGGCGGAGAGGTTCGTCGGGGTTCCAGCCCTCCACGAAGATCGCCCGAAGCACCGGGGGCAGCGCGGCGGCGAAGATCAGGCCCTGCCGGGCGCTCAGACGGCGGCGGAAGACGACGAAGACGCCGTAGAGAGTCGCGTAGGTCTGGTTGGTGGTGGCGTGATCGAGGGCCGCGCGGGCGGCGAGCATGAAGTGCTCGAAGTCGCGCGAGGCCCGCCAGCATTCCTGCGGGACGGTCATCGGCGGGCTCCGGGTCCGGCGGCGTCGGGGCCGAACCTCGCACGCTCCGCCGCTCCGGTCAGCCCCCGCCCTGGCCCGGCGTCTGTCCCACGGACTGCCCCGACAGTGCCCGGGCCAGCCGGTCGATGCGCTCGGCGGCGACGCCGACGCCGCTGGCGAGCCGCGCCTGCTCGGCGGCGCCCTGGGCGGCGTTCCGCTCCAGGTCGGCGATGCGCCGTTGCGCCTCGTGCAGCTCGTCGGCGAGCGTCAGCGAGGCCATGACGTGCAGGCGCATGTCGCCGATCTCGCCGAAGGCGGCGCGCATCTGCGTGACCCGCTCGTCGAAGGTCTGGGCGAGGGCGGAGAGATGATCCTCCTCGCCGGGGCCGCAGGCCATCCGGTAGCTCTTGCCCGCGATGGTGACGTTGACGTGCGGCATCCGGCTTGAACCTGACTCGAACTCAGCGCCCGGCGGGGCCGGACAGCACGTCTTCCACCGTCTCGATGGCGCGATCGAGGCGGCGGTTCACCTCGCCGGTGGTGCTCGTCATCCGGGCGAGCCGCGCGCCCGCCGCGTCGAGCTCGGCGGCCAGCCGCACCCGGTCCTCCTCGAGCAGGGCGAACTCGGTCTCGCGGTCGCCGCGGCTGCGCTCGGCCTCGAGCTTGCGGGCCACCGCGGTCTCGAGCAGCGCCAGCGCCGTATCGAGCCGGTGCAGCGCCTCCTCCAGGCCGCCGCCTTCCTGCCCCGCCGCCTGCCCCGTCGCGTGCCCTTTGGCCTGCGTCACCCTTGTCTCCGTTCGCGCCATATCCACCCGCGCCATGTCCACCCGTCGGTCGTCGCTTCGTCGGAGCCTGCCACGGAACGCGTTCCGCGTCGTCGCGGCGAGGACGCAAACGGCCGGAGGCGGAGGGACTTCCGCGGTACTCCGAATCCTCGCTGCGAACAGGTTTCAGCCAAGAGCATTCGAAATTCCAGCCGATTCACAGGCCTGCCCACGATCTTTGACAGGCCCCGGCGCCATGTTAGAGAGCCCGCGCCCGGCCCCGATCCCCCGGCGCGGGGCCGCCCGACGGATTCCCAGAACCGTGACCCTTCCAGGCTCCCCGCTCAGACCGTCCGCCGACCGGACGGGTGCGGGCCGCCTTCCGGTTCATCCCCCGTTCAGTACCGCCCCGCTTGGAGCGGTCCCACCGACATCGGACGCCGCGCGCGCAGGCTGCCGGCCGACCCGACCTGTTTCCCATCGGCGCGCGGATGCGCCCCATTTCGAAGGAGTCACGCCGTGACCGTCAAGGTTGCCATCAACGGGTTCGGGCGCATCGGCCGCAACGTGCTGCGCGCCATCGTCGAGGCCGGCCGCACCGACATCGAGGTCGTGGCCATCAACGATCTCGGCCCGGTCGAGACCAACGCCCACCTCCTGCGCTACGATTCCGTGCACGGCCGCTTCCCGGCCGAGGTCGCGGTGGACGGCGACGACATCGTCATCAACGGCAAGCGCATCCGCGTCACCGCCGTGCGCAACCCGGCCGAGCTGCTCCACCGCGACCTCGGCGTCGACGTCGCCATGGAGTGCACCGGCATCTTCACCTCGAAGGACAAGGCCAAGGCGCATCTCGACGCGGGCGCCAAGCGCGTCCTCGTCTCGGCGCCCGCCGACGGCGCCGACCTGACGGTGGTCTACGGCGTGAACCACGAGGGGCTCACCGCCGACCACCTCGTCGTCTCGAACGCCTCCTGCACCACGAACTGCCTCGCCCCGGTGGCCAAGGTGCTCAACGAGACGGTGGGCATCGAGCGCGGCTTCATGACCACGATCCACTCCTACACCAACGACCAGCCCTCGCTGGATCAGATGCACAAGGATCTCTACCGGGCGCGCGCCGCCGCGCTCTCGATGATCCCGACCTCGACGGGCGCGGCCAAGGCCGTCGGCCTCGTGCTGCCGGAGCTGAAGGGCAAGCTCGACGGCACCGCGATCCGCGTGCCGACCCCGAACGTCTCGGCGGTCGACCTCGTCTTCACCGCCAAGCGCGAGACCTCGGTCCAGGAGATCAACGACGCGATCAAGGCGGCCGCCGCCGGCCCGCTCAAGGGCGTCCTCGGCGTGACCGACCGGCCGAACGTGTCGATCGACTTCAACCACGATCCGCACTCGTCGACCTTCCACCTCGACCAGACCAAGGTCATGGACGGCACCTTCGTGCGCATCCTGTCCTGGTACGACAACGAGTGGGGCTTCTCGAACCGCATGGCCGACACCGCCGTGGCCATGGCCAAGCTGATCTGACGCTCTAGCTACGCTTCCACGGGGGCGGCCGACCGTTCGGACCGGCCGCCCCCGAATGCCTTCGCGTTTTTTAAGGCGAGCCCGACTCGCCGAAGATCCAAGGTGCGTGAGCGATGACCGAGACTTCGCCGGCCAAGCCTTCCGGGGGCGACTTCATTCCCCCGACCTCGTCCTCCACGCCGACCGCCGCGCCGCCCGCCGCGACACCGGCCGCGACACCGACCCCCGCGGCCCCGCCGCCGAGCGTCGGCAAGGCCGAGCTGCCTGCCTCCGGCATCGGCCACCACGCCGACCAGCTCGCCCGCATCGAGGACAAGACGGCGCGGATCGAGGACAAGTACGCCCGCTCCGAGGCGCTGCTCTCGCGCGTCGAGGAGAAGGTCGAATCCGCCTCCGCCCGGATGAACGACGCGGCCCGCCAGGCCGACCTGTCGTCCCTGCGCAGCGAGGTCCGCACCCTGTCCGACCGGGTCGGCCGCCTGCCCGGCACCGGCGCCCTGGTTCTGACGGCGATCATCACCGCCGTGCTCACCGTCGCGCTGATGGTCGCCGTGCAGCGGCTGAACCTCGACCGGATGCTGCCGCACAGCCTCGGCGGCCAGAACCAGACGAACTCCGCCAATCCCCCGGCGTCCAACCCTTAAGAAGAACCGCACGCAGCCATGACGGATTTCCGCACCCTCGACGATGCCGGCCCGCTCCAGGGCAAGCGTGTGCTGCTGCGCGTCGATCTCAACGTGCCGATGGAGGGCGGCCGCGTCACCGACGCGACCCGGATCGAGCGCGTGGTGCCGACGATCCGCGAGATCGCCGAGGCGGGCGGGCGGGTGATCCTGCTCGCGCATTTCGGCCGCCCCAAGGGCAAGCCGGACCCGAAGGAGTCGCTCAAGCCTCTCCTGCCGACGCTCTCGGAGAAGCTCGGGCGTCCGGTCGCCTTCGGCGAGGACTGCGTCGGCGAGGCCGCGGCCAAGGCGGTCGCCTCGCTGAACGACGGCGACGTGCTGCTCCTCGAAAACACCCGCTACCATGCGGGCGAGGAGAAGAACGAGGCCGCGTTCGCGCAGGCGCTCGCGGAGAACGGCGACCTCTACGTCAACGAGGCATTCTCCGCCGCCCACCGGGCCCACGCCTCGACCGAGGGGCTCGCCCGCCTGCTCCCGGCCTTTGCCGGTCGCCTGATGCAGGCCGAACTCGACGCGCTCACCAAGGGCCTCGAAGATCCGGCCCGTCCGGTCATCGCCATCGTCGGCGGCGCCAAGGTCTCGACCAAGATCGACCTTCTGGAAAACCTCGTCGCCAAGGTCGACATGCTGGTGATCGGCGGCGGCATGGCCAACACCTTCCTGCACGCGCAAGGAAAGGATGTCGGCAAGTCGCTGTGCGAGAAGGATCTCGCCGGGACCGCCCAGCGCATCCTGGCCGCGGCCAAGGAGAAGAACTGCACCATCATCCTGCCCGTCGATGCGCTGGTCGCCCGCGAGTTCAAGGCGAACGCCGAGAACGAGACCGTGCCGGTCGATTCAGTGCCCTCCGACGCGATGATCCTCGATGTCGGCGCCTCCTCGATCGCCACGATCGACGGCGCCATCGACGAGGCCCGGACGCTGGTCTGGAACGGTCCGCTCGGCGCCTTCGAGCTGACGCCCTTCGACACCGGCACCGTGGCGGTCGCCCAGCACGCCGCCCGGCGGACCAAGGCCGGCCAGCTCGTCAGCGTGGCGGGCGGCGGCGACACCGTAGCGGCCCTCAACCATGCGGGCGTCGGCGAGGATTTCTCCTACGTCTCGACGGCGGGCGGCGCCTTCCTCGAATGGCTGGAGGGCAAGGAACTGCCCGGCGTCGAGGCGCTGCGGGCCAAGGGCTAGCACCCGGCTTCACCCTCCCCCCAACGGATCTCGGGCTTGCCCGAGATCCGCAAGTAGGTGCCCAAGTCGGGCAGGCCCGACTTGGGTGGGGGGAGGGTGGCTC